>SABY01000112.1 GCA_009928785.1 Clostridia bacterium
TTGATCTACAAATAGAGAATCGCCTGGTTCAAGGTAAATATCAGCTCTTAACTGATGGTAATTATTATTAATAATTTGATAGAAACAGGAGTTCGTTGTCGTAAATCGAAATTTATATCTCCCAAGGCTATCTGTCTTAACTGTAGGATATGTTCCCACCATTGTTAATCCCGGAAAATAATCTTGAACAGGCACTAAAGTAATCATTTCGTTTTTTAAGTCAGGCACAATGCCATTAAGAATCGTTTGGGCTTCTTTTTTTTCATTTTTGCAAGCTCCAAAAAGACCCAAGAAGGCTATTAAAATAATTAGTATGTAAATTATCAGTTTCATTCTGATTCTTTCTTTAGGTACAAAGATAGTCAAAAACAAAAATGTGTTCAGTCTTTTCGGTCAGTCTTGATAGCTTACCCATAACTGGTTATTTAAATTTCACCGCATCGGGATGAAGCGTGGCGCGAGGCATGTGGCGCGTTGCGGAAAAGTAATAAGGCTGTATTTCTTTACACTGGCTGGCTGCGGAGTGCCCCCGCCTCCAAAAAGCATCGCCGCTGGACGCCGGGTATTGCGCAAAGCCTGCCCGACCGCCTCTATCACCAATATAAAATATTTGCTTAATCATGCCTTAATACCCGAAGCAACCGCGCAAGATGCTACTTTTGCAACGATCATTACAAGAGATGTCGATTTGAAAACAGTTAGTTGCCGCATAGTCGTCGTATTTATTCTTGCTGCTTTGGTTGCTGCAAGCTGCAACATCACCCGCCGGGTGGGCGATGATGAATACATGCTGCACAAAAACAACATCAAGATCGACAAATCGCACAGCAACGTCAAAGATTTGCCTTTCGATACCGACGAGATGTACAGCCTGTTGGTGCAAAAGCCCAATTCGAAGTTTTTGGGTACCCTCCGGTTTGGTGTGTGGGTGAATAGCGTTACGGCCAAAGGCAAGGAAAGACGGATTAAAAAATGGCTCAACAAAAAGCTGGGAAAACCTCCTGTAATCCTCGACACTTTTATGATCGATCGCAGTATAAGCCAATTGCGCCTTTTTCTGAATAACAATGGGTTTTTCTATTCTGATATTAATAGCACAATAAAATATCACAAGAAAAAAGCTACCGTCGAATACGACATTACCCTGGCAAAGCCTTACCGCATCCACGAAATCGAATACAAAATCAGCGATACTGCCGTGCGCGATATTGTGCTGAATGACGCCGGCAATTCGCTCATCCAACGGGGCATTATTTACAACACCTCCAAACTCGACGACGAGCGTTATCGGGTAGCTTCGCTTCTGCGCAATTCGGGCTATTATTTTTTCGGTCCGGAGTTTATGTATTACGAAATCGACAGCGCTTTTGCAAATCATGTTTTGAAGGTTTACCCCAATATTGGCCAATCTTATGCAACCGATGATACGCTGGTTGCCATTGCCAGCAGGCGCAGCCACCAGAAGTATTATATCAACACTATTGCTGTGATGCCTGATTTTGATCCGCTGCTCACCGATACCGCCAGGATGAAAAAGTTGGTGTTGCCTGTTGAAGAGCCGATGCAGGGAAAGTACATTATTTATTATCGTGATAAGTTGCGCATTCGACCCTCCACGCTGATCAACAACATACTGCTGGAGCCGGGCGGCATTTACCGTGAGAAGTCCGAGAAGGATACTTACCGGCAACTGTCGGCATTCCCGCTGTATGGCTTTACTTCCATCGATATTCGGGAAGCGCCGCTGGTAACGGATGCTGCCGACAGCACACGCAAATTTTTGAATAGTATGATCGAGCTTACACGCCGTCCGGTGCAGTCGTATTCGTTAGAAGCAGAGGGAACCACCAGCGGCAGCAAGCTGGGCATTGCCGGCAACTTTGTGTATCAAAATCTGAATCTTTTCCGTGGCGGCGAGGTGCTTACGCTAAAGCTTACCGGCGGGGTGGAGTGGCAGGCAGGTGGCGAAAACAACACGCCGACCCTGCTATTTTTTAACACCATACAAACGGGAGCCGAAGCTACGCTTGATTTCCCCAAATTTTTGCTTCCGGTTAAGCAAGAAAATTTGCCCCAGGTGCTGCGTCCGCGCACCACCATAAAAACAGGTGTAAACTACCAAAATCGCCCCGACTACGAGCGTTACGTCACCAACGCATCGTTTGGATATAGCTGGCGGTATGGTAACTTTTCGGCACACACGCTCACGCCCATCGAAATAAACTCCGTCTCGATTTTCCCCGACTCTGCTTTTTTGGTTCGCCTCAAAACACTCAACGATCCCCGCCTCACCAACCAGTACACCGACCATTTTATTATGGCCGCCAAGTACACCTATATTTTTAATAACCAGCGACGCAACGAGGTGAAGAATTTTACCTTTTTGCGCTGGAACCTGGAAACATCGGGTAATGTGCTGAATCTGGCTTCAGAAATTTTTGATAAACAAAAAAATGAAAATGGCGAATATGCTGTCTGGAACATTCCCTTTGCCCAGTATGTGCGCACCGACCTCGACTTCAGGTATTATTTCGCTTTGCGCGAAGAGCATACCGTGGTGTATCGCAACTTGTTTGGTATTGGCATTCCTTACGGCAACAGCAAGGTGCTGCCGTTTGAAAAAGGTTTTTATGCCGGCGGCTCTAACGACATGCGCGGCTGGAATTACCGTTCGCTGGGGCCAGGGTCGTTTCGGGACACTTCCGGTATTTATTTTGAGAAAATGGGCGACCTGATCCTGGAGGCTAATCTCGAATACCGGTTTCCGATTTATAGTTGGTTCAAGGGTGCTATTTTTACTGACATCGGCAATATTTGGCTGCTCAGCCTCAGCGAAAATTATCCGGGAGGAAAGTTTGATGCGACGCGTTTTCTAAGCGAATTTGCGGTAGATGCCGGCCTTGGGTTACGTTTCGATTTCTCGTTTTTCGTTTTCCGTATCGACGGCGCAGCTCCGCTCAAAAACCCTGCTTATCCTGCCGGCGACCGATGGCGGATCCGCGAACTGCAACTGAAAGACATGGTTTGGAATTTCGGTATCGGCTATCCGTTCTAATCATTCAAAATTGAAAATTCAATTTTGGGGATTAATTTTTACCTCACCAAACAATTGAGCGACTGGCGGCTGAGGGCTGGCGTGTGTAAGTCGTCATTCCCTTCGGCAGACTTAGGGCGAGCGTCAATCGAAAATCTGCCCTTTAATTCTACACATCTTTTCTAAAACTGATGTCGCCCCGTTGGGGCTATGTTCCCATTTCGCCAACAATAACCATAGCGCGTTGCGCTATGCTAATGATGTCGCCCCTTTGGGGCTATAAATTCATAATTCAATTTTCGGGATTCATTTTTACCTCACCAAACAATTGAGCGACTGGAGGCTGAGAACTGAGAACTGCCGGCTGAAGACTGAGAACTGAGAACTGCCGGCTGAAGACTGAGAACTGCCGGCTGAAGACTGAGGACTGAGGACTGCCGGCTGAAGACTGAGAACTGGGAACTGCCGGCTGCGGACTGTTTTCAAAAAATCCTATTTTTGGCAAAAAAACATGATGCAAGATCAGGAACAAAAAGTACTCGATTATTTGGCGAATTTGAATATTCCTTATGAAATTTATCATCATCCCCCTGTGCCTACTGTCGAAGAGGCCATGCGCTACTGGAAAGACATTGAGGCTACGCATTGCAAAAATATTTTCTTCCGCAATCACAAAGGCAACCGGCATTACCTGGTGGTGCTAAGGCACGATGCTTTGCTCGATATCCATGAACTCGAAAAACGGCTGGGTCAGGGAAAGCTCTCATTTGCATCATCAGAGCGACTCATGAAATGGCTGCAGCTAACGCCCGGATCAGTTTCTCCGTTTGGCCTTATCAACGATGCGCAAAACCACACAAAGTTGTTTTTGGATATCCAATTAAAAAAAGCCACAAAAATTAGTTTTCATCCCAATATCAACACGGCTTCGGTGGTGATAAGCCTTGAAGATTTTATAAAATATCTCAACTCTACCGGCAACGCCTATGAGTTTTTGCCGCTTTACGATACGTAGGCGACCATTCAAACTGCGGTGGTGATTATCGGGAATCAAATCGTTGAATCGAATGAGATAAAAAATCAATACTGACCGAGTAAAAATTTTAGATTCTTTCGCGAAATTTCGGGACTCAGAATGACAAGTTTTTTCGTGTATTTGTGGGAGTGAGGGGTGGGTGGCGGCTTCGCCGCCACCCACCCCTCACCTACGTCCCTAAACAACTGTCATTCTGATTCGCCAACTGGCGGAGAAGAATCTAAAACTAACACTATCAATGTAATCGGTCAGTAGTGATAAAAAATATCATTTCACTTCTTCGGTATTTTCGTGAGAGAATTTCGGCATCAGTCGGGCTGTAATCCTGCCTCTCTTACGTGGTTTCTGGCGAGGGTTTCGATAGATCAATTTTACCAATTTTGATAGTTTTGCAGCTTTCAATAAATAAAACGGCCACTAAAGATGGGCATGATAAAAATTACGGATGAATTTATCGACAGCATTTCACAGCAAGCTAAGCTGTCGTCGCGGCGGCGCATGAATTATAATTTTCATCCTACTCATGAAGACCCACTGCACCGCTTGCTCAATGCTATGGAGCCGGGCACCTACGTGCAGCCCCACAAACACGAAAACCCGGATAAGTTTGAAATTTTCCTGGCGCTGCGTGGCCGCTTTGTGGTTTTTACGTTCGACGATGTAGGAATGATCACCGATCACATCGTCCTGGATGCCCGTGAGGGGAATTATGGTGTAGAAATCCCCGAACGCACCTATCATACATTGGTTTCGCTGGAGCCAGCCTCGGTGGCTTACGAGGTAAAGGCCGGCCCTTACAGCATCCTCACCTCCAAAAACTTTGCTCCCTGGGCGCCAGCCGAAGGCGACCCCGGAGTGTCTGTTTATTTGGAAAATTTGCTTGCACTTGTTGGATTGCCCATTACTAAAAAATTATAACCCATGAAATTCTCTACCTTTTACCGTCGCCGCCCGCTACTCTTTGAGTTCGTTAATCCGCTTAACAAGTTTGTAAAGACCTCCGCATTTGGCGGTATCCTGCTCATGGCAGTTACCATACTTGCACTGGTGATGGCCAACTCGCCCTGGTCAGATGCTTACTTTGCATTTTTCCAGCAGTATTTCACCATTGCCTTTGGTGAGTTCGAACTAAGCAAGCCACTGATATTATGGATCAACGACGGGCTGATGGCCGTATTCTTTTTTCTGGTAGGCCTGGAGATAAAACGCGAAACGCAAATCGGCGAGCTTTCGAGTTTCAAAACTGCTGCTTTGCCTGCCTTTGCGGCTATGGGCGGAATGTTGGTGCCGGCTTTGTTTTATGTGGGTTTTAATTATAATTCTGCAGGCTGGTCGGGCTGGGGTATCCCCATGGCCACCGATATTGCTTTTGCCCTGGGCGTGCTCATGTTGCTGGGAAAGCGTGTGCCTTTGGCGCTCAAATTATTTGTTACGGCGCTGGCTATTGTTGACGACATTGGGGCTGTGGTGGTGATTGCATTGTTTTATACTTCTACGATTTCTGTCGAAGCGCTGGTGGTAGCAGGTTTGTTATTTGCTTTCCTTTTGGCGCTTAACGCGATGAAAATTTATCGGGTACCAATTTATCTCGTTATCGGAACGCTTTTGTGGGTGGCCATGCTCATGAGCGGCGTGCACGCTACTGTGGCCGGGATACTTCTTGCCATTGCTATCCCGGGTCGTAGCAAGCGCACGGTAGATGAGTGTGTGTTGTCGAACGAGGCGGTGCTTGCGCGCCTGAAAGATGACAACCGTGATGTGGACGATGTGCTCGACCCCAAACGCGACAAAAAACTCATCGCCGCCATTTATACCATCGGCGAAAACTGCGTACATGCCGTATCGCCGCTTTTGCGCATCGAGAACTCACTCCATGCCTGGGTGGCCTATTTCATTATTCCGTTATTCGCTTTCGCTAATGCCGGCATCATCTTCAACAACTCATTGATGGCCGACATAGGCAATCCAATAAGCGTGGGCATTTTTGCTGGTCTGGTGTTGGGAAAGCCCGTGGGCATCCTTCTTTTTACTTTCCTGGCAACGCGATTCAAAGTAGCGCAATTACCTTTTGGCGTACACTGGAAACACATCATCGGTGTAGGCTTTCTGGGGGGCATCGGTTTTACTATGTCCATCTTTATCGACAATCTGGCTTTTGCTACCGACCCATACAATATCGAGATCGCCAAGCTGGGCATCCTGCTCTCGTCGCTCGTGGCGGGCATCGTCGGCTACCTGATTTTGTACTCAAGCGGAGCGAAAGACAAATCAAAGATTTAAGAATGTTAATCTAAATGTGTAATGAAATTCTCCATTCAACGAACCAGGCAGATGTCAATTATTTTCATAAAATTCACACCCAAGAAATAATTCTTCCATCCCGGTTTTTGCCCGATGTTCAATTTATTAAATATCACAACGAAGTAAAATTTCGGCATTGAGGAATAAAAAGACAATTTTAGCATTTGAATCCCCATTAATAAATAAGATTTTAAAAAATTAGACTATTAAACACACTTCACATGTCATCACAAAAACCATCCATACCCAAAGGCACGCGCGACTTTACGCCGACAGAGATGCTGCGTCGCAACTTTATTTTTGATACCATCCGCGATGTTTTTCAGCGTTTTGGCTTTCAGCCTATCGAAACTCCCGCTATGGAGAATTTGTCGGTGCTGCTGGGCAAATACGGCGATGAGGGCGACAAGCTCCTGTTTAGAATTTTGAACTCCGGCGATTTCCTTTCGGGGGCCACGCACCAGGATTTGCAACTTGACAATGCCCAGCAGCTTTCGCTGAAGATTAGCAACAAAGGTTTGCGTTACGACCTCACCGTGCCATTTGCCCGCTACGTGGTGCAGCACCGCAACGAGATAAGTTTTCCGTTTAAGCGTTATCAGATACAACCGGTGTGGCGCGCCGACCGCCCACAGCGCGGACGCTACCGCGAGTTTTATCAATGCGACGCCGACATTATCGGCAGCGACTCGCTCGTAAACGAGGTGGAACTTATTCAGCTTGTGGAAGAGGTTTTTGGCCGGTTGGGAATAAATGTGCAGGTGAAGCTCAACAATCGCAAGATATTGGCCGGCATTGCACAGGCCATTGGCGCCGAAGGCAGCCTGACGGATATTACCATCGCCATCGACAAATTGGATAAGATTGGCCAGGAAAAAGTAAACGAAGAGCTGGCGCAGAAAGGACTTTCGGCGGAAGCCATCGGTAAGTTGCAACCAATACTCCTTATGCAGGGCGACGACGAGCAGAAGTTTGATTTGTTGCATCGGATTCTGGCGGGCAGCCCCATCGGCATTACGGGCATTGCCGAGATGCAGGAAATTTTTGAAACCTTGCGTCACCTGGAATTACGCCATTTGGTGTCGCTTGATCTCACACTGGCGCGCGGGCTTAACTACTACACCGGCGCCATCATCGAGGTTAAGGCCGCCGACGTGCAAATCGGGAGTATATGCGGCGGCGGGCGCTACGACGACCTCACGGGTATTTTTGGTATGCCGGGCACTTCGGGTGTGGGCATCTCCTTTGGCGCCGACCGCATCTACGACGTGATGCTCGAAAGCAACCTTTTTGAAGCATCAAGTCACAAATCAACGCAGGTGCTCTTTGCCAACTTTGGGAAAGCCGAGGAGAGATATTGCCTCACGCTACTGAATCAAGTTCGGAAGGCCGGCATCAGCGCCGAGCTGTATCCCGAAGCCACCAAAATGAAAAAACAAATGACCTGGGCCGACAAAAAAGAAATTGCCTGGGTAGTGCTGGTGGGAAAAGAGGAGATGGAGAATAATCAGCTTACGCTAAAAAATATGCACTCCGGCGAACAAATTTCCTGCAACCTCGCTCAAATGATTAATCGCGTGAAAGATGCTGCTGACGCGGCTACAGGAAATTAACGTCTGCTGAAAAACTCCGGATTATAATATTTCGGCTAATTCGCTTTCTTCTAAAACGCATTTTGATGACGCTCGTGCTCGTTGCCGCTATTGTACTTTTGGTTTTTCTTATTCGTGCCATTTTTGGTTTTGGCGATGCGCTGGCTGGTATGCCGCTGCTGGTGTTGCTCATCGGCGTGCATCAGGCGGCGCCGCTCATGGCTATGCTGGCACTGGTGATGGCGGCGATGATTCTACTCAAAAACCTGAAAACGGTGCGATGGGATTTTTCGCTGCGTTTGATTTTACCCGCATTTGCCGGCATTCCGTTAGGGCTGTATTATCTCACACAGATTGATGAACGCATCGTCAATGCAGTGCTGGCAGCATTTATCATCATTTTTTCGACAGCACGGCTGGTAAAAACTACCGCGCAAATTAATCCTCCCGGATGGGTGACGGCTACTGTTGGTTTTGTGGGTGGCGTGCTTGGCGGGGCTTACAACACCAGCGGTCCGCCGGTGATTATGCTGCTTTCGGCCAAAGGATTATCACCACAGGTTTTTCGTTCCACGCTGCAAAGTTTTTTCTTTAGCACCGGCGCGGCCATCGTAGTCGGACATGCGCTGTGGGGCAATATTACTGCCGGGGTTCTTACTTATTTCTGGGTTGGACTTCCGGCGGTGGTTATCGCTTTTGTGGCCGGCGAAAAGCTCATCCATCGCTTTGATGCCGCCAGATTTTACCGGTGTGTGTATGCGCTGCTTATCGCAATTGGTGCCGGGCTTTTATTTAAGTCGTTGTATTGAAATCATGCCCAAACTAATTTCGGAAATTGCCTTATTGGGTTTTGGAATTAAGAGATGTAAGTGGAAGCTCCAAATCACAAAACTCAAATAACAAATAAGTTCCAAATCTCAAATTTCAAACCCCGGGGCAGTTTTGAAGCTCCAAATAACAAAGGCCAAATAACAAATAAATCCCAAACCTCAAATTCCAAAACCCGGGGCAGTTTTGAAGCTCCAAATCACAAAACTCAAATCACAAATAAATCCCAAACCTCAAATTCCAAAACCCGGGGCAGTTTTGAAGCTCCAAATAACAAAGGCCAAATAACAAATAAATCCCAAACCTCAAATTCCAAACCCCGGGGCAGTTTTGAAGCTCCAAATAACAAAACTCAAATAACAAATAAGTTCCAAATCTCAAATTTCAAAACCCGGGGCAGTTTTGAAGCTCCAAATAACAAAACTCAAATAACAAATAAGTTCCAAACCTCAAATTCCAAAACCCGGGGCAGTTTGGGTTTGTGATTTTTGTTTCTTTTGGAGTTTAAGATTGGTTGAAACCTATTTTAAAACACAATAAAATGGCACACATAAAAGAACCCGAAGGTGTTGATTTCATAATCCAAAGCCCTCCACTAACAAACCAGGAGAGAAAGGAAATCAGCGAACTTATCATGAACATGAAAGCCAATTCCAGAAAACCTGGAATAAGTAGGAAGAAAAAGGTTAAAAAGAAAATGGCTAAATAAAATCCGAGCGCCAGGTTGATATGGAGTTTGTTTTCCAAACCAGCTCCAGTTTGGAAGCTGAAAATCTTTATGCTCCCGTGCAGACCTCACCGCCATCCGTGGTTAGTCACCTCCGAAAACATAATCTTCATTTTTATTAATAATGACGCCCAATTGATCATGGAGCCGGTTTGGCCTAAAGTGTTATCACCAACTGAAAGCGTCAATGGATGAACTGCATTCACACGATCCAATGTCTTCAGCAAGTTTAGGGTTTTAATGGAAGGGATATAATCGTACTTTTGTTGTCACAATATTTGATTTTGATGAAGGAGCAAGGACACGTCAATTATAGTCGGATAGCAGAAGCTATCGGGTACATACAGCAAAACTTCGGGGAGCAGCCAACGCTTGAAGAAGTTGCGGAAAAAGTACATTTAAACCCTACAGATTTAGAAAGGCTTTTTGTCGATTGGGCGGGTGTAGTCCCTGAAAAATTTCGGGAATACATTAGCCCCCAACGCGCAAAACAAATCCTCAACAATGCACAACCCACATTATTTGATGTCCCAACCAAACCCGGGCTTTCGGGAACGGCAGGATCGCACGATGTATTCACGAAAATCGAGCGAATGACTCCTGCAGAATATGAGAATAAAGAAGAAACCCTCGCCATAAACTACAATTTTACCGAAAGCTTATTTGGTAGCATTTTGGTGGCTTCTACCCGCAAAGGCATCTGTTATTTGGGGTTTTCGGACGACGATGAGATGGCATTTTCAGACCTGAAAAAATGTTTCCCAAAAGCCCGGTTCATCGAACAAACCGACGACATTCATCAAAATGCTTTGCAAGTTTTTAGGCAAGATTGGAGCAACATTAATAGAATAAAACTACACCTGAAAGGAACCAATTTTCAGCTAAAAGTGTGGGAAGCACTTTTGAAAATTCCAATGGGTAGTTTAACAACCTATGGAAACATTGCCAAAATCATCCGGCAGCCAAAAGCTGCAAGGGCTGTCGGAACTGCTATCGGAAGCAATCCCGTTGCCTTCCTGATTCCTTGCCACCGGGTCATTCAGTCGTCAGGTATATTTGGCGGCTATATGTGGGGAGCAACCCGAAAAGCAGCCATGATTGGTTGGGAAGCATCCAAACTTCGGGAATAGCCTTGTGCGATAGAACACCTAAACTTGAAACCGGCACATGACGGACCAGGCAGCGCCTCGTCCGAACACCGATATGAAATAACGCGCAGGTGGCACTTCGTAGCCAGCCAGTGTAAAGGATTGCAGCCTGATTACTTTTCCGCCACGCTCCCTGCTTCCCGCGCCCCACTCCCCGCGAAATTAGATTCGTCCCAAATGATATAATTTTTAGTTTTGCCGTGTAATTAAAATTTACTCAGCAAATGAGGAATCTTACGAACACATGGGTTATCGACACCCACGGCAAAGCTCCGGTGGGGAGCTTGGGTTTTGAGAAGGGTTTTGGGGTCATCGGCCAGCAAGCCTTGTTCTTGAGAAACAAGAATTCAAAGACAACGAGAATTTTCCCCGTTGGAATTTATTATCGTATCCAGCAAGGTTTACAAAATGCAGTCTTTCCCATCTGGGTGGAAACCTGTTTTTCGAAAAAAGAACTGGGAAAAATCATCAATCCTCTGCATGATTTCGGCTAAGCTTGCAAAAAGTAAACATACACACCCACATTGGCTTTGTAAATGTGCCTTCTGCAATTAGTAATGAATGAATAATCTTAATATTACAATACACAACCGTTATGGCTAATACTTAAACATCCTGAATATGAGAAAGTTTAATCTAAGAGAAAGAAGGTTTTTAACACTGCTAGCAAAAATCTCAGAAGACGATTTGGAATTAGTTAGTTTTTTTATGCAAAATAATTTTTTTACAAAATCATGTGATCTAGCTCTTGCTGTATTGCCTCCAAAGAGTGCTGCAATACTATATATTAAGAAAGAAGTTTTTGAGGTCTTATCATTAAGAAAAAGAGAAATTAAAAATTTTATTGAAATACTATCATTAATAGAATACTTGAAGCAAAGCAGATTAATTAATATAATTCCAATTCCATCACCTCCTGATATTACAATACATCTCATGCGAGAGGATTTTAATCTCCTCATTCCAAAACCACAAAATTCAGATCTTTTATTAAATACCAATGGATTGCACATAAAGAATATTGAAATTGGTAAAATATATGATTCTAAAAATCAAATTGTATTTGAAGGGGTTACACTTGAAAAATACACATATGAGTTAATTTTGAATAATTTTATGGGACTTCTTTTTGTCTCTGACAAACTTAAAGATTATGTAAGAAGAGGTTTTAAGTCTGTTGAAGATATGCGATATAAAATTGGCCAGATTGCCACATGGGTAAGTATTTGTATAGCCCTAATTTTTGGAATTATTGGTATCTATAATCCATTCTCTAAAAGAGATAATAGATTTCATAAAATAGATTCTCAGCAATTTGATTCTTTGGTGTTTCAGAATAAGGTATTGAATAATAATGTTGAAAAAATTCTACTTGAATTAAATCAAGTAACAAAAAAAGACACACTTATCATTACTAACAAAAAGTACTAGCCATAACAAATAGGCAGGATTATTCGGCGAAGCCGCAGCTATCCTGCCTGCTTGTTAGCCACAATCCAAATCATAATCGCATGCATACTCTCTCATTTTTATTAATAATGACGCCCAAATGATTACGGAGCCGATTCGGCCTGCGGCGTTATCACGAACCGAAAGCGTCACTGAGTGTTTTGGAAAACTTCAAATTTGTGCTCTTTTCCCTGTTTTCTCAAAAACTAATTTTATGTTTTTTGCAATACCATTGTGGATCACATTCGGTAATCATGCAACCGCCTAATTTACACATTCCTTTTTCTGCCCTCTATAATGTTCTCTGAGTTGGAAGTCCATAAGCTATTGGTATAATTTCATCTCTATGTCCAAACGGGCAAATTTTCTTTGATTTATTGTGACCATTTGGACAAGGATAATTAGTTTGTAAATAAACTGTTGAATCGTTAAACACCTGAAGACGTGGAATGACATAAGACTGATACCCAACAAAAGAAAATTTTAATTCATATTCTCCCGGGCTAATATTTTTAATTTCAAAATGACCTGTTGAATCAGAATTTGTTCTTGTTATTAATTTGTCATTTTGATACAATGCTACTGTTATGAATCGTGAAGGAGTATGGTCAACTCCATTTCGAACGCTTCCCTTTAGTATTCCGGTCTGACAGAAAGAATTCATCGTAAGAGCCAACAAAATGTAAATCAGATACTTTTTCATAATTAACTGGTAATAATTCTTGTGTAATATTTGGATCACATCGGGTAACCATGCGCCCCGCGCCTACCGCCCCTCCACCTTCACCCTTATTCCTTCCGAATGTGCCGAAAACTCCGGGGCATACATACATTGCAAGGTGGTGATGCCGTTGCTGAAATCGCCTCGCACGGTAGCTACCAGCGGATATTCGAAAACGTAGGTTCCTTTGGGCAGGGCGTCAAAAAAGAAATCCACGGCCACGTCGGTGGTGGTTTCGTAATAGCCCAGACCACTGCTGTATTTGTAGCGCGACAGCACATTTACCGGCTCAAAGGCCGCTGCCCGCATATCGCGCAAATGCACATACTCCAGGTCGCGGTCGGTGCGCATGATGATGCGAACCACCAGCTTGTCGCCCACCACCAGCTTTTCGCCGTCCGTTACCGGAACAATCATGCGGCCGGTGGTGGCGGAATCGCGCGCTACGAAGAGCTTTTTCTCCACCTGCAGCGGCGTGGCGGCCGAGGTAATTTTGTCGAGATCTTCAAAATATTGCCAGTACATGGCGCCCCAGGCTATCCCGTCGTCGGGCTTGGCAACGGTAACCTGCGCCAGGGCGGGAGTAATCTCCACCGCATCCCACGTGGTGGCAAAATATCCGGTGCCGGCCTGTGTGTCGCCCATTTGCTTTGCTGACAATTCTTTGCCGCCGACTTCAATTTTTACAAGCGCATCGTTCAGCAGCAGGTTGGTGCCGCGACCAAGCAGCGCATAAATGGCCTCGGTGGTGGCGCGCGACGTTTCCCAGTCCTGCACCTGTTTTTGGCGCAGCAGCCAGATTTTCATCTGCTCCACAGCGGCGTCGTGGGCCACTTCATCAAAAGCTTCTATCATCATCGCCTGCGTTTCCACCGGCGCCTGATACCAATAATATCCCGGCTCGGAGCGCCAGTACATGCCCATCTC
>SABY01000252.1 GCA_009928785.1 Clostridia bacterium
CGGAAGCTCCATTACCGAAAGAGGAACTGTATGGAAAACAAGTGCGGGTGTAACCATCACTGATAACAAACTTGCAGAGGGAGGAACATCAACCGGTGTATTTACGCACAGCAGAACATCGTTACCTGTAGGTTCGCAGATATTTTACCGTGCTTATGCTACCAATGCTATCGGGACTACACTCTCCGATGAATCAAGTTTTTACACCTTGGCCACCGAACCCTCTGCCCACCCCACAGGCTTTGGCGCAACTGCAAACTCAAGCAGCGAAATCACCGTAAGCTGGACTGATTCCGATGCTGCTGGATACCTGATTAAAGGTAGCAGCGTTGGCTATGGAGATATTGCCGTGCCGGTTGACGGTACTGCCGAAACCAACAGCCTGCTGGTACAAAATGTCGCAAGCGGCGTTCAAACTTTCCAATTTACCGGCCTCACAGCTTCCACTCCCTATTTCTTCAAAATCTATCCCTACAACGGAAGTGCTGCCACCATCAATTACAAAACCGATGGAGTGAAACAAGCCGACGCAACGACAGACGAAGCGCCTTTAATGACAGTAGTTAATTTTGATGATGACGCGAAATGGACAGCTGGTTCTTCTGTAATCAATAGTTATGCTTCAGATCATACATATATTGATGGTGTCTTTTCTTCAACAGGGGGACCTGCATTAAGAAATACAACTACAGCCCAGGATGGATTTCCAGGTGCGTTAGGCACTTACTCTTGGAGATTAAATGATGTTGCTGCAGAATGGACGGTAACTATTTCATCGGGGGGTATTAAGGATTTTAGTCTCGACATTAGAAGGTGGGACGGTACTCCAAGCCCTGATTATAATCTCGATTGGTCTATTGATAACGGAAGCAATTGGACAACTGTAGCAACTATAGGTAATACATCATTAAATAATTCCTCCGATTGGAAAACTTTCTCTGGAACAATTAACAGTGGAGTTGATAATATTTTAGTTCGATTAAATTCAACTGGTACAACTGAACGTATTATGGTTGATAATTTTTCATGGTCTCCGTTTTCAACTAACCCTGCTACCTCCATCTATACTAATACCGGCACCTGGACAAATGCCTCCAACTGGAGCAATGGCCTGCCAGGCGAAACAACCGATGTTACCATTGATGGAAATGTTACCATTAATGTCGTGGCTGAATGTAATGATATGACCATTTCGCCAACGGGCGCGGTTACTGTAGGTGCAGGTAAGGAGCTTTATGTATTTAATAATTTGTTAATTGAATCCAATGCGACAGGTACCGGTTCATTTATTGGCGCTGCTGCAGATTATGCTATCGGAGAAACAACCACCATCCAACGCTACCTTACCGGCGGCTGGGATGGCTGGGATGCCGGTTGGCATCAACTTAGTTCACCGGTTGCGGCTCAGCCCATTTCGGCATTTGCTACTACCGGCGTAGGTAACGATTATGATTTCTACGGCTGGGAAGAATCCACCAATTTATGGATGAACTATAAAGATGACGGTTTCAGCGGCTGGAATGGCGGCACCAACTTCAATGTAGGACAAGGATATATGGTTTCTTATGAGGCAGCATCTTCAACCCAAACCTTTATCGGTACGCTGAATGCAGCAAATGTACCTGTTGCCAACCTCAGCAAAACGGGGGACGAACTCACCGGCTGGCACCTGCTGGGCAATCCTTTTGCCAGCGCCATCCAATGGAACGACGGCAATTGGGCATTAACGAATGTGGCCGGCAATGCCAAAATATGGCACGAAGCCAACAAAAGTTACAGCGACATCTCCCCCAATGGCATCATCCCTTCGGCCCAAGGTTTTATGGTGCAGGTGAGCGATTCTACAAACAGCTTGACAATTCCTGCACTGGCACGAACCCACAGCGCCACGGCTTTCTATAAAGCTGGCACTGAGCAATTGCTGCTGGTAGCGGCTGAAACCGAAGGCGGTTCGGCACAGGAAAGCAAGATTATGGTAAATCCAATGGCTACCGAAGGCTTTGATTTTGATTTTGATTCACGCTTCCTGGCAGGTTACGCGCCGTTGCTTTACTCGGTAGTTGGCGACGAAATGTTATCAACCAACAGCCTTCCGGAATTAACTTCCGGCAAGGTAATCCCCTTTGGCTTTGTGAAGAATGCCGCTACGACCTTCACCATCAAACTGAAAGAGAGCATCCCGGGCACCCAGGTTTATCTTACCGATAAGAAAACCGACATTGTAACCAACCTTACCGAAACTCCGGTGTATAGCTTCACCTCCTCCGAAGGCGATGACCCCAACCGTTTTGAACTCAAATTTGGCGCTGTCGGCATCGATGATAATATTGCGACAGAGCAAATCTCCATTTATTCGCATGGCCGGTTGGTTTACATCAGCAGCACCAAAAGTGCAAATGCACTTGTCAACATCTACAACGTTACCGGTCAGCAGGTGTATACCAACACGATGGTAATAGACGGGCAGAAACAGATCACGCTGAATACACCCACCGGCTGGTACATCGTAAAGGTGCGCACACAGCAAGGCGTTGCCACACAAAAAGTATTTATCAAATCAAACCAATAACCCGTAAATGACGAACGATATGAAAAATTTCATCAACATATTCCGCATCTTCCTGGTGGCCGTGGTCATCAGCCTTTTTACCATTATGCCCGTCGCAGCACAGGATCC
>SABY01000253.1 GCA_009928785.1 Clostridia bacterium
AGGGCAGGCAACTGCGCTCAAGTTTGTTGTTCGTTTCCCGAATCGCTGCGCTCTCGGGATTTCGCTGCGCTCAAGTTTGTTGTTCGTTTCCCGAATCGCTGCGCTCTCGGGATTTCCCCGATGGGTCAGGGCAGGCAACTGCGCTCAAGTTTGTTATTCGTTGTTTGACCTATATCATAGTATTGGTTGACAAAAAAACATTAACTTTTAGTTTACATGTTGATAAGTCAATTTGTTAAGTTGGTTGACATGTGTAAACTTTGCATGGTCAGTTGAAGCGGAGGAAGGCCGGGGTTTGAACGAGGCCGTGCCTCGACCACTCTATTTTTACAGGCTGTGCCTGTTTCCATTCTACACCGACTTTATAAAAAACAGGCAAAGCCTGCAAGAATAGTTAAAGATTAGGAACTGCATAAACTGAACGATGATAAACTGCCATCAACTACCCGCTTCATTTTTCACACCACTCATGGTAAAATAATATCTTCGCCCTACGGGAGTTATCCGAAGGGTTGATATTAATAAAATGATGCGGCTCATGATGAGAATCCATTTTCTTGGTTTGATTTTTTTGGTGATGATCCTCATCGGAAGCATCTTCGTGCCCGGCAAAGCGGCTTTTGGACAAACCAAAGCACGGATACAAATCATCCATGCCGACGACTTGCGCGGCCAAAAGATAGGCGGTGAGGAGCTGAACATTCTGGTGGGCGATGTGCAATTTGAGCACGATGGTGCTTATCTCTATTGCGACAGCGCCATTCTTAACCCCCGCCGCAGCGATTTATATGCGTATGGTGACGTGCACATCAAAATGAGCGACACGCTCAATCTATACGGCGATACGCTTCACTACAACGGGAATACGCGCGTGGCTGTAGTTTCCGGAAACGTAATCCTCCAGGACAATCAGGCTACCCTGTACACTAACCAGCTCAATTACAATCGCAAAACGCGCACTGCATACTATTCCACCGGCGGGCGCATCCAAAATAAAGACAACGAACTTAGCAGCAGTTTTGGCATCTACTATACCGACACCAAACAAGTACATTTTAAAAATACAGTACAACTGGTCAATGATGAATATCTTTTGCGATCGGATACATTGATTTATAATACTGCCACTGCCACAGCTTTTATCTCCGGGCCTACCACCATCACTGGCGAAGAGGAGTTTTTGTATGCCGAAGATGGTTATTACGATACCCGCACCGACATTACCATGCTGCGGCAAAATGCCTATATGACTTACAAAGAGCAATATCTGCGCGGCGACAGCATCTATTTCGAAAAAGCTACCGGAATAGGCGAAGTGTTTGGCAACGTTTTTCTGCAAGATACCGTGCAAAATGTGATCATTACGGGCCACTATGCCGACTACCACCGAAACCATGGCTATGCCTGGGCCACCGACAGCGCCATGGCCATCATGGCTGATGCCACCGACAGCCTCTTTCTGCATGCCGACACGCTATGGCTCACTTTCGACACAGCCAACAATCCAATGCAACTTACGGCCTACCACCACAGCAGATTTTACAAAACCGATTTGCAGGGGATGAGCGACTCGCTGGTATATTCGTTTGCCGATTCCACCATCCACATGTTTTATGACCCGATATTGTGGGCCGACGAAAACCAGCTCACAGCCGACGATATCATAATCTATAGCTCCGGCCAGCGTGCCGACTCGATGCAGATGATGGGCGCGGCTTTTATCATTTCCAGAGATAAATTCGGCAATGAAAATTACAACCAGATAAAAGGCAAACAGATGATGGCATATTTTGAAAATAACGAGCTAAGCCTTGTGAAGGTGGACGGAAACAGTGAGACCATTTATTTTGTGCGCGAAGAAGATGGCGGCCTTATCGGGATAAATAAAGCTGTAGCCGGACGCATGGAGATTTTTATCGCTGATCGGCAGGTAGATGGAATCATCTATTACGAAAATCCCGATGCCACGCTTTATAACGAAGGCGAGCTGCCCGCCGATCAGTTTTTCCTGCGCGACTTCCGCTGGAATCAGGAACTAAGACCGGTGAGCCGTTATGATGTGTTTCGGTGGCCAAAGTAAATTATCGCTTGATTTGTTGATATGCTGATTTGTTGATATGCTGTTATGCTGATTTGAGGATTTTGGAGTCCACGAATTTCCGCCAACAAGGCGAATTACCACGAATTATTATTCGAATTCATTTGTCATTTAAAAAATCCAATCTCTACCTACTACCTTCTACCTTCTAACCTCTAACTTCTAACCTCTAACTTCTAACCTCTAACTTCTAACCTCTAACCTCTACCTTCTAACCTCTACCTTCTACCTTCTACCTTCTACCTTCTACCTTCTACCTTCTACCTTCTAACCTCTACCTTCTAACCTCTAACTTCTACCCTCTACTCTCCAACCTCTCTCCCCTACCGTCTGCACAACTCTTTATAAATACAGGTTTTGCAGGTTTCTATTATTGAGGTTTGCGAAAAGGGAATTGTTTCATCAAATAGTTCATCGAGCAAATCCAGCAGATACGACTCGAAGGCTTCCAGTTTTTCTTCGTCCAAAGCTGAATCGTATTTTCTGCCTTCGATGTTTAGCCCAAAACTAAGCATGCCCAGGCTTAGCTTGCGCATGCTGATGA
>SABY01000113.1 GCA_009928785.1 Clostridia bacterium
AGGGAATATGGCTGACATTGTATGCGATTATGGAGATTTTGGTTTAACCGTTGAAGTAACAATGCAAAGCGGTCAAAGACAATATGAAACAGAAGGTGAACCTATTACAAGACACCTTGCAAAATATAAAAAGGAAACAGCAAAACCTGCTTATTGCTTATTTATTGCTCCAAACATAAATGATGCGTGTAAGGCACATTTTTACGCATTACACAAAATAAATATTCAATATTACGGAGGGTCTTCAACGATTGTTCCTTTGCCCTTGAGCGTATTTGTTAAAATGGTTGATGATTCATATAACGCCAGTTACATTCCTGAACCGAGACACATTCGTCGGTTTTTTGAACGCTCTAATGAACTTGCAAACTCAACAAACAATGAAGTAGATTGGTATAACGGAATAACACAAGAAGCCTTAAACTGGTTGACAGAATGAAAAAGTACGAACGGATAGCAAAGCGTAAATGCCATAAGAGTTTCAATGAGTGTTCAAACGTTGTAGCCCGTTGAATCTGCGTAGCGGTTTGACAGAGAAGAAACCCGCAACCTGCAACTATCCATACAATTTATCATTCGCAGCTCCTCAAAACCCTCGCCTTTAAAAAATAGAATTTTAAAAAACAAAAAAGATAACATGACCAAAGAACATGAACGCGACGAACTACACCGCACCATTTGGCAAATAGCTAACGACTTGCGCGGCAGCGTGGATGGCTGGGATTTTAAATCGTATGTGCTGGGAGTGCTGTTTTACAGGTCCATTTCCTAAAACCTTACGTTGTACATCAACAAAGAAGAGCGGCGTACCGGCGATGCGACTTTCAATTACACCAAAATCACCGACAGCGATGCCGAATTTGGCCGCTCCGACACGGTGAAAGAGAAAGGCTTCTACATCCTACCTTCCGAACTCTTTGCTAATGTGTGCCGGAAAGCATTTGAATTTGATGAATAAGCATTAGTAATTCCAGGAAGAGGAGATGTAGGAGAAATTTTTCATTACGTAAATGGAAAATATGCTGTGCATCAGAGAGTATATCGTATTCATTTTTCAACTCGGGGTATATTAACGAAGTTTGCTTATTATTTTTGATAATAATTCCCCAACCTTATTACTTTGTTGCCCGAATTTGATAAGGTAATAAGGTTGTTGAGAGATGTTGATTTTTTCTACTAAGGTTAATTGATTAGAAATAAGGTTTTATTCCTTCGCCCGAAACCATCCTCAGCAGCGGCCAGTTTGCCGGCGCTCCCTTCTCTTGCAGGAGAATGCCAGTCCCGATTATGGAAGGCCGGGGCTGCCTGCCGGCAGGCTGGGATGGGGCATTACAAAAAACTGATAATGGAATCGGTGTAATTTGGTGAAAAAATTACCCCCTAAATAATTACGTTCTTCAAACTATCTCAGAACGTTTGTTTCTCTTGATTTCCATAGAGGCAACATAAGAAATATGACAGTTTAGGCTAAGCCGTTACAACCAAATCTTTCACAGCCTTAAACAATATTTTCATCTCGGCGATCGCGGGAATTTCGTGCACAACCTCCACATCAATAAACATGTCGATGTGCTGAATCCTGAAATTCACTTTGTCGAGCACTGCCATGCAGTTGTCGTCTTCATATATCAGGGCATCCCAATTTTCGGTGAGGGTGGTCAGGTTGCCCTCCTTTTTTAGCGTAAGCACACGATGATCGCCTGATCCGGTGAGCAACAGTGCCTCCGGGTTGTTGTCGGCGTTAAACTTCTGGCGGTTGAAATAGAGGCGGAATTTGTCGCGATAAGGTGAACCTGCAGTTGGGCAAAAGGTAGTGCAGTTGCCGCACTCGTTGCACCAGTCGGCGATATTTAGTACTTGAAATCTTTGCCTTACGGGAATTTTGTGATGATAAGCGACTTTAAATTTCTCACCGGCAAAACTTACGGCTGGTATCAGCCGGTCGTCGTCGGCGATTTCAAAACCGAGCATGGCGCGGTTGGGACACACAGCTACGCATACGTTGCAGATGGTATCGCACTGCAGGCAGCGTGCGGCCTCCTTTACAGCACGTAGTGGCTTGAGTGTTTTGGTGATGAGTTCGAAACCTTTTCGCTCGGCAGCAGGGACAATTTCACCGTTGTAAGGCTTTTCACGCTGCGACTTTTGCACCTTTAGTTTTTCGATGTCCACATTTTTGGTTTGCCTGAATAAGTTGGCGGGTAGCACCACACCTGAATCCATCACTATTTCGTAGGCAGCACGGCGGGCATCGCCAATCACCTGCAAAGTGGTGGCCGACGGATCGAGCAGTGAGCCTCCGGCAAATACGCGTTTCATCTTGGTTGCGTTGGAGCCTTTGCGTGGTTGGAGCTTTTGTAAATCAAAGAAGTCGATGTCGGCCTGGGTGCCCATGCAAGAGATTACTGCATCGAAATCCAAAATATAAGGCTGTGCATAATCGTCTTCGTAGATACTGGCAAGCTCCAGCCCGGCCACATGGCCGGAACGGGCAATGACGCGAATGGTTTCGGTGGCTTCAATTAGTTCAATATTTTCCTCTGCCAGCGCGTCTTTTATCGATTGATCGATAAGCATCTCCTCAGCCGGGACAGGCGAAATCAACGTAACGTTTCCTTTACCTTCCATCAATCGCTGTGCAGCGCGCGCCGCATCAGCGGCCAGATCGTCGCTGCCAATTACTGCAAAATTGTTTCCTTTGGGATGTGTGGCACTATCGCGCACCTGCAGCAAAAAGGTGATTCCATCTGTCACGCCTTCGGAGTCTTCGCCCTGAATGCCCATAGGCAAAGGTTTGGCAGCGCCTGTTGCAATAAAAATATATGGTGTATTCTCAAGGATTTGATTAAACTTTTCTGTGTCAACCCGTACATTGTCACGGATGGCTACACCGGCAGCCTTAATGCGTTCGATGTCTTTTTGGACGGAAGCCTGATCGAGCCTGAAAGCCGGTGCAACATTGCGCGCCATTCCGCCTGCTTCGGCGGCAGCCTCATAAATCTCTACTTTAAAGCCATATTTTGTGAGAAACCAAGCCGCCGACAAACCGGCAACGCCACCACCAATTACCGCCACCTGAATACCATTAGCTGGAGCAGGCATTGCGCCAAGCGCTTCACCGGATGTATTTTCAGCAATAAAACGTTCTATTTCCTTCATTAGCACCGGATAATCATAATTGATGCGGGTGCATTTTAGCCGACAGGGATCGTTGGCAAGCATGCCTGTAAGCGATGGCAAAGGATTATCGGTAAGCAGTGTGTTGATGGCTCTTTCAGGGTTATTGTTGGCAGTAAACCAGCAATAGCCCGGAATATTGGGATGGGTATCGCAGGCATCCACGCAAGGAGCATGCACACAGTCGTATAGAAACAATGGACGTCTGGTTTTGATGGTGAGATGCGAAAGCTCCGTTTTTTGGTAAGTAGGATTGCTAAGGGTGCGGATAGCATAGTTGCGCAGGTTTTCGAGTGCTATGTCGCGGATGTTATATGCGCTGCCCGACTTGAGGATATACTCGCGCATATTTTTGGCCTGATAGTTTGCGAAAGCGCGACTAAGCTCCTGGAAATATTGAGCCAGTCGTCCATAGCCACCGGGCTTTAGCAGATCGGTGCTGACGGTAACGGTACTAAATCCATTAAGCAGCAACTGCGAAATATTATAACAATCTACACCACCCGAAAACGAAATGTCGAGCAGACCCTCGAAGCGGCTTTGAATTTTGGCAGCAAGGTTGGCGGCAATGGGATGAAGCGCATTACCTGTGAGGTAAACTTGATCAGCCTCTTCAGGAATCTGACCGGTAACATTGCGGCAAGCTAGGCCTCCACATATTTTTACAGACATATTTAATTTCATCTCTGCAGCAGTTGCCATTATGGCATCAATCAGATCGAGCGCCTCGGCATATTGAATATCCTGTTCAAACTGTTCCTCATCAATTTCTACATGCAAGGCATTCTCAGCGCTAAGAATAGCGCGCACAGAGCGATAGCCCAAGAGCGTGGGATTAAACTTTACAACCGGATGCAGTTTCTTGTCAACCATCAAAAACTTACAGATATATTCGAGCTCACGCGCCGAACATTCTTTGGAAGAGTTCACTGTAAAGCTGTTGGAAATTTGATCCGGTATAATTATTTTATCAATATCAGGGTATATACTACGAATCGACTGAAGTTTTTCGGCTTTTTCTGCACTGCAATCTATCATTTTATCAACAAACCATTGCATCTTTTCGCTGCGAATGTCGGCAAGGGTGTTGCCCAGGCTCATGTTAAAAATGGTTCCGATGGCATTTACATGCTTGTTGCGGGTAAAAAGTTTATGATTCAGAATGTGAATAATGATCCAGGCATTAAGAAATTGATCAAACGCCTGCTCGGTGTCCAATTCGATGGTGCCTTCACTATGGTGGGCGCCCTGATAAATGCTGATGCTGGGCTTGATGATGCCAGCCGCAGGAGCAGGAGTTACGGTTTTGAGTTCGATGTAGCGCGCACCACAGAGCCAGCCGCTTACAATATTCTGCGCCAACTGGGTGTGTGGCCCCGCAGCAAGTCCTATCGGATTGTGCAACTCCTGCCCGTACCTTTTGGTGTACAGCAGATGGTTGTGCCAATGTTTATAAAAAAGTTTCTCGGGAATGTCGAATACTTCATTATTCCGGTTCAGGTCGTTCAGTATTATTCCCAGTAGTTGCCCAAGCGTTGCAGGATTCATTAGTAATAGGTGTTACTCGTTATTGATGTGGAAAAAGCAAAAATAGAACTATTTCTTTTCTAAACGTCCGGTTCTAATAAAAATCCTTCACAGGTCTAATTTATAAAGAATTCAAATTGAAAGTCATGATCCGGGAGGTTAACGGCGCTGAATCCTACTATCCATTAGCAATTCAATCAATGAATTTTTATTTAATGCAAAAAATTATCCTATTCATCTGACAGCCATCCCGGAAAAACTTTCTACTTTTACTTCGATTTTCATTTTTAATAACCTTAAAAGATTTAGTACCATGAAAAAATTTACAGTTTTATTAGTTTTTTTATTTCTCTGCCTTCCGGCGATGATGGCTCAAAAAGCTCCTGCCGGTGGCGAATGGACGATCGTAAAAACCTACGACATTCCCGGCAAGGCTTCGGGTTTGGCGTTTGACGGACAGTATCTTTACTTTGGCATCTATGGAGCTGGCGGTGATGCGTTTTATCGCTTCGACACAGCCAGCGGAGTAGCTACATTGCTTTTTAACCACCCGACAATCGACGACAGCTACGGCATGAGCTACGGCAACGGTCATCTGTGGGTAGGGCATCAGCCTTCGGGAAGTTCCAACCCGTCGTTTGCCATGGAGATAGATTTTGATGGAAACGTTATCTCCAGCGTTACGCTCCCCGATCACTATATGTCGGGAATAGCCTACGACGACGGCAACCTGTGGGCGTGCACCTATTATCCTGATCCGGGCATGACCTACCAGTTAGATGCTGCCGGAAACATACTCAGCCAGTTTGCACCGCCCGTTGCCAATCAGATTTGGGATGTTTGCCTTCAGGACGAATTTCTGTGGTTTGCTGATTACAATGCCAACCTGCTCTACAAAACCGATCTCGCCGGCGCCCTTCTCGAAGAACATCCCTGCGAAAACATAAAACCATCGGGCGTGGTATTCGACGGCAGTTATCTGTGGTATGTCGATGGCCAGCTCAGCAGCCCCAGCGTGCTGTACAAAGTTGACCTGGGCGGCATTGGCACACCCGAAATTAATGTTCCGGTTACGGAATTTAATTTTGGAACCGTAGCAGTAGGCGACTCGGCGGTATGGAATATGCCCATACAAAACACCGGCACTGCCGACCTCACAATAAATGCGCTGGATTATCCTATGTCGGTACCGATATATAGTTTGGAAACTTTCCCGCAGGTAATAGAGCCTGGCAACGCTACAGAAATCGAAATAATTTTTAAACCAACGCAAGTTTACACCCTCAATGCTCCCCTTATCATACAATCCAACGATCCGGTGACTCCCGAAGTGGAGATTGAACTTACAGGTGAAGGTGTGCTGGCCGGACCAGTGATACACATGCTTTCCTCCAATGTCGATTTTGGCCAGGTGAGAAAAGGAGCCTTGACGCGGCGCACTGTCACAGCTCAAAACGATGGCGACGAAACGCTCATTATCACCGCTTTTGAGGGCAACAGCGAATATTTTACTGCCGATCCGCAGTTGCAGCTTCCGCTGATGATAGCACCGCTCAACGCCATGGAGCTTGCTCTCTGGTTTCATCCCACCGATAACGAAACCTACAACGGAACCTTTACCATCCAAAGCAACGATCCCCAAAATCCATCGGTTCAAATCACCGTTTCCGGAACAGGTTTTACGCAGGCTTATCCTATCGCCGATGTGCTGTGGAGTTATACCATCGACGTTAGTTACGACAACAGCCCCAAAGCCATCAGCCCTATTGCCGACATTAATGGCGACGGAATCAGCGACGTGATTGTAGCTTCCGAAGACAATTATATCCGTTGTTTTAATGGAAATGCGCACGCTACCGGCGATGTACTGTGGGAGCACGAAATTTATTCGGGCAACGTGTGGAGCAAACATGGACTGATGGCGGTAGCAGATATTGATGGCGATGGTTACCAGGATGTAGTAGCCGGAACCACAGGCGGCGACCGGAGCGTGACCATGCTTTCGGGCAAAACCGGCGAACAGATATGGAAGTTCTACACCGCCACCCATTGGGGCGACGGCGGCTGGGTGTATCAGGTGGACGGCAGTCGCGATTTTACCGGCGACGGCATCAACGACATCCTGGGCTGCGCCGGCAACGACGCCAACGGCACCGGGCCATTACGTACCTTCTTGCTCGACGGCGAATTTGGTACATTGGTGTGGCACTATTTTCTGGGCGGCCCCGGATTTTCGGTTATCGCCATCGATGATGTGAACGGTGACGGGATACCCGAAGCTTTTGCCGGCGCCTCCAACGCCAGCGAAACCGTCGGCAAAATAGTGTGCATCGACGGCAGCAACGGTTACGAAATATGGAGCCTCAACACCAGCGGCAGCTCGGTGTGGGCACTGCTGCAACTTGAAGACGTTAATAACGACGATATCGCCGACGTGGCTGCTGGTACTTTTGGTTCCGGCGATTATGCAGCTTACGACGCCACCAACGGCGACATACTTTTCAGCGGCGGCATCGGCGGCGGCTTTACCATCATCGACGACCTGATTCGCCTCGACGATGTGAATGATGACGGAGTAGCTGATTTCACAATTTCATCCGGCAGCAGCAGTTGTGTAGCTGTGAATGGCCTGGACGGAACCAACATTTGGTACGCTTCCCTCCCCGACCAATGCGCCAGTGTGGATCGTATTGGCGATATCACCGGCGACGCCATCAACGACGTGGTGGTGGGAACACTTTATCAGGACAATCAGGTAGTTTTTATAAATGGCGTTACAGGCGAAGAACTTAAGCGTGTGAATTATAACCAGCCCGTAGATGCACTGGCTGTAATTCCCGACATCACCGGCGACATCTCACCGGAAGTGGTGGCCGGCGGACGCGAGGGCTTGGTAGCCTGTCTTTCGGGGGGCCTCGACGCCTGGACTTCTATTCCTGCAACGAAACCTCATTTAAAAACTTTTAGCATGCAATGTTCGCCCAATCCTTTTGCAACTTCCACAACGATAACATTATCATCCGTAAAACCAATGAGTGGCAGCCTGTATGTAATTACCGCCGGCGGGCGGCGTATTGCCAATCTGGGCGACATCGCCGTATCAGAAACATCCTCCGGTTTGCAATGGAACGGAACCACCGATAGCGGCGAGGCCGCTGTGCCCGGACTCTATATTATTGTTTTAGATGATGGAAACCGCACTTTCGTGCAAAAGGTGATAAAGGAGTAGATTGTTTTATTATTAAAAAACCAGAAAATAACAATGAAGAATGGGGCACGAAGCCCCATTTTTTTTAGATCATAAAAGCTCAGGTGGTGGATCAGTGCCGGACTACAAGATTTCTATCGAGACCAAACCTTACTCGCCATTGGCGATTTCCTGCAAGTCGTGCGACTCGAAAATAACCTGTGCAGTAGGCTGGCTGTTGGCGATGGCGATCATGGCACGCGCTACATCGGCAGCCGGGATAGGCCGATACTTTCGTAGTTTGCCAATCATAAATATTTTAAGTGGTTTCATCAGCCATTGACCGAGAGATTCGGCTGAGCGCTTTTCGTTGCGTTCGCCCAAGAGCATCGAAGGACGCACAAACGTTTTCAGCAATCCTTCGGTTTGCATCACCCGCTGCTCCATTTCACCTTTGGTACGCAAATAAAAATTTCCGGATTTTGCATTAGCACCAATAGAAGAAACCACCAGCAGCTTCTCAGCCTTTTGGTCGGCGGCGAGTTTGGCAATAGACACCGGCAGTTCCAGATCAATCTTCTTAAAATTCTCTTTTGAACCGGCTTTTTTGATGGTAGTGCCGATGCAACAAAAAACGTCGTTGATGGGCGGTTGCAATTTCAAATTTTGTAGTTGGCTTAAATCGTCGATGATCTCAGTAAAACGCGCATGGCTAATGCCCATAGGATGGCGGTTGACGCAAATTATCTCGCGGTAGTTATTATTGGCGAGCAGTTGCTGCGTAAGATGATGCCCGGTGAGTCCGGTAGCTCCAAAAACGAGCGCTCTTTTCAACTGCCTGCGCGCAGGCGTTGGTGGCTTGGGTCGCGTGGGTTGCTTCAAGTTTTTAAAGTTTTTATTATAAATAAATGGCTGCTCTTTAGAAAGGAAGATCGTCGGTAGGTCCTTCGGGCGGGATTTCATCCATCGATGGTGGTGGAGCTGTGATGACCGGTGGAGCCTGCGGCTGAGTTGGTTCCACACGCCAGGCTTCAAGATTATTGAAATAAGAAATCTGACCATTTTTTTCCCACTTGCGCCCTCTGATATTGAAGACAACCTTGATGGGCTGACCAATAGCAATGGCTTCAATGGCATCGCATTTATCCTGCGTAAGCTGAAACTTAATGGTTTCGATAAATTCGTTTGCGCCCACCGATTCGCGTTTTTCGATTACAAACTCTCTTTTTCTGAAACGGTCAGTCACCTGCACCGCATCGTACTTTTCTATCAAAGTACCTGTAATTTCGTAATTCATTGGATCGTAGTTTTTATCTTTAATTTTTATAATAAATTCTTTAGCTATTTTATTGCGACCAGTTTCCGCGGATTGTCTCATGCTGCAAGGCCTGCCGAAGGAATTCCATAAAGGCTTTGCGCGAAATTGTTTCGGCGCCGAGGCTTCGCAGATGTGCTGTGTCCTGCTGTGCGTCGATGAGCCGAAAATCCCATTCTCTAAGCCTTTCTACAAGATGCCACAAAGCAACTTTGGAGGCATTGCTTACGCGAAAAAACATCGATTCGCCAAAAAAAATCCGGCCCAAAGATACACCGTAAAGTCCACCCACCAACTGATTTTCTTTCCAAACTTCAACCGAATGCGCATAACCAGCCTGATGCAGTGCCTTGTAGGCTTTTACCATCCGGCTGTCAATCCAGGTGCCGTCGTGATGCTGGCGTTTGGAATCGGCACAGGCTGCAATCACCTGGCCGAACTCTTCGTCGAAAGTAACCCGAAAATGCCCGCTCCGGAGTGTTTGCCGAAGTGAGGCAGAGACCTTTAATTTATCGGGAAACAAAACCAGTCGCGGATCCAGCGACCACCAAATAATGGGCGAATCCTCGTCGAACCACGGAAAGATACCCATAGAATAAGCGAGCAAAAGGCGCTCTGGCCGCAAATCGCCACCAATAGCCAACAGCCCGTCTTCCTCAGCAAGCTCAGGTAGCGGGAAAACCAAATCTTTGGTGAGCATGTAAACAGCCATCGGCGTGAGTGGTAGGAATTTTTTTATCTTATTAAAACAAAAACAGTAGCGGCTTCCGATGGCTTTCCGTCGCCATCGCGCCAACGCAACACCACGGTATAAAGTCCGTTTGGCAAAGCATCAGGTAAAGAGAACGCTGCCGGTAAAACAGCCTGATTGATCTGATGCACCCGTTGCGACATCATATCAAAAATCATCATGTCGGCAGTGCATTTGTTAAAACCCTCCAATGCTATTTGAAGCTGCCCACCCGAAGGATTGGGCGAAACGACAAGCTGCCGCTTTTTGCTGACGCTGGCAGTAGTGGATGTGGATGGATCGAACCAAAAAGTATAACAACTGCGTGGTGCCGGCATGGGCTGAGTTACCACCTCTGCCCCACCCTTTGCCAGCAAATAATATTGAATGGTGTCAGTGGACAGCAAACCGGTGAGCTTTGCAGCATATCCATTTTGGTTTGGAAGCATTGGTAATATTATGAAATTAGAAATAGAATCTTTGCGATAACACACAAAAACGGAGTCGGGCAAAACCGAAGCAAACAACCGGGTGGAAATCGTAAGTGTATCCTGAAAAGTTTGCATGCCTGCAATTTTTTGGTGGTTGAAGTGCAGAAGATTTTCAGGGGTGATTTCTTTACTAATACAATGCAAAGCCCCGTGCAATGGCGTTAAATTGCGCGAGTCGATCATCACCAGGCGGTAGCCGGGCATTGCGGATCGATAAATATTAATGGCCGCGCTGTCGTAATCGGGCAGGTTGTAAGATGGGATCACCACCACATCGTTGATGATGATGGAATTGGTGTAGGTGCGCATCTCGTCATTTTGCGTGGTAGCCCAGGTTCCATCGGCTTTGGGCGGTACCGGGATGCGGATGATTTTGTAAGGAGTCCCGTTGCTGTTGGTTATTTTGCCCAGTGTATCGGCAAACGATTCGAGGAGGGCATAGTCGGGGACGTGATCGGGTAGTTGCGCCATCAGGATCGTTTCGCTGTCGATAATTTTCATAAACATATCCACATGGCACCAGATGCCGCCGCCGCTATGAGTAAGCGCTTCGAGGTACATCATTTCGTCGAGGCCAAAGTATTGTTCCATCATCGCCTTCACTTCGGAAGGCGAAAGACCTGGGTTTTGCGAGAAAATCCTGGTGCTGCTCCACCCGCGACCCAACCCGTCAGTAAGCAGGTTGCCGCCTTCAAACTGCAGGGGCATATCGTTAACCGGGATGTTCCAAAGATTTCCGATCTGGGTGGGAATGGAATCGTCGTTAGGGCGATTATAATTAGAATAGCCGGCATCGATGATGCTGTGTTGCATGGGGCGATCGGGCAAATATCCATATCCCGCAAAGGGGCCATAATCGCGTACCCAAAGCGTTTCGGTCCAGCCGGGGATGAGGTGCACATTTTCGTTGGGCACCAGGTGGTCGCGCAGATAGGAGCGTATCTCGGTGGTATCCATGGGTGCTTGCCCGGGATAATAAATTACCCACACAGTGGCCGACGGCTGCACTGCCCGCGCAATGGCCGCAGTGATCACGTTGCGCTGCGTATGATAATCCCAGGTGAGCAAAAGCCCTTGCTGCGGCGCAAACTCCGGTGGGTAATAAACTGGCTGGGCATTGAGGCCTGAAGCCAAAAAAATGAAGATGGGAATAAGATGGAGAGCTTTCATTTGACGTTAGTATATTGCTGAATGCAGTTTTTTAGGTTTTTTTCAAAATGATCGAAAGCTGATAATTGACGCAGGGGACTAAAATCGTTAGTGTATTCAGCAACCAAATGCACAGCGGCATTTACATTAAACTTTTTTAGGTTTCTGGATTTTAAACCGCTAATCTCCTTGAGGTATTGGTGTAGCTTTTCTTTAGGTTGGCTTTCATCTTCAAGTTGCGATACTGTAGGTAAAGAAATTTGACCTTTGAAATTTCTGTTTCCGGCAGCTTTTTTTATGGCTTGCTCTTCTAATAATAGCCATGTTTCCATCATTTTTATAGGAACAATGCACACTGTTTTTGGCTTTAACTTTTCTACTATTGATTTGAAGATTTCGCCTGTCCGTTCGTTCAGGATTTTTTTGTTATTTTTTTCAGCATCTCTGTGCACAAATAAAATATCAAAAGGATAAAGCTCGGAAGCTAGTTCCACTTTTTTCATCAGATTTGCAGGTGGTTTTCTAAGCTTACTAAAATCTGCGTATGCCCCCTCGTTGGAGATAGTTGGATACAAATCATCCCATTCCCATTTAATAATTCTCAATAAAGTTCTGTCTGATCTGCCATCGGCAATCAAGGTAAATTTAAGTGTATCCATCAATAATCGAAATCTAGTTGGATTTGGTTGATGTTTTCAGCTACAGTCCTCTTACTTTTCAATCCTTTGTGTTTTTTTTGGTAATTTCCTGTAGGCTCATTCAACTCATGATTGGTAGTCTGGCTAATCCTTCCGGTATCGAGATAGGCAATAATTTCTCCTGGCGAGGTTACTTCGACCAATTGATGATTCGTTTTCCATGTATCTCCCAAAGCCGAGAAACCTGTGTATCTGATTTTCTTATTAAAGAGCTCACTATAACACTCTTTGTCTTTTGCTAAATAAAGGCTTTCGTCCGGAACTGTATTGACAACCAAAGGCGAATGCGTATTGATGATCACCTGGCGCAGAGGATTATCCTCATCAACAGCAAACTCTGTATCGGTGGCAATACCTTGAAGTAACTCAACCATTAGTGGTATTTTTTTAGGATTTATGCCATTTTCAGGCTCTTCCAGACATATCAATCGGCTGCTTAATTTATCCTGTTCGATGATTGCCAAGGCAAGAAAGCGCAATGTGCCGTCTGACAATGAATGCGCTGGCAGCGTTAATCCATTTTTGAAATGTGCCTGAAGTGTAAGCAAATCTCTTTTTTCATCGTTATCAACTGAAATATCTGAAAGGTCTTCCACCAAACCAATTAGTTTGTTGGTCAATTTTTGGAAAACATCATCTCCGGTTTTTGCGGCGTTTAATCGGAACAGTGTGGCAGGCAAATTAAGTCCGTTAGCTTTAATTTCGGCATTCTTAACCTCAAAAATGGAATTAGGCTGACGCAATGCAACTGGCTCCAATTGCAACATAATCCAGTCGCGCATTTCCTGACGAACCAGAAATGCAGTGGGCGACTCAGCGGTAACTGTTGACAATAATGTCCGTGGCATTTTTTCAGCAATAAATTCTGTTGTCCTGCCTCCTCTTTTGTTTTCGGTAGAATCAGCATGAAGTTTAATAATACCCTCTTTGGTCGAAATGAAAGGAGAACCCGATCTGCGACCCAGCAATACTGAATCCAGCCATGCTTTGCTCCGATCAAAGAAAATATTCTTTCGGGCATTACTTAATGTAACAGGAATTAATGCTTCATGGATAATTTCGATTGGTTCTCGTTCTGAAGCTGCACCGTTTAGTTTTAAATGCAAAGTATATCTTAAACTCGTAATTTTCGCTCTGGCTGTTTGCCCTAAATCATCGGTTCCCTCTTTAGGAACCAATACATCAATCTCGAATTCGACTGTTTTTGTTGCATCTGCTCCGGTGCGATAAAACATATCCTCAATATTGCTGTGCTTTTGATTTTCGCTGCGTATCGACCTGGCCGCTTCAACAACCGTTTTATCCGCAAGGTT
>SABY01000254.1 GCA_009928785.1 Clostridia bacterium
CCAGGGCAGCGCTTAGCGCTACTTTACTTCCGATGTCCATGTTTGCTCCATATTTTATCATTGCTGAACCACCCAGCGAAGATACAAAACCTGAGAGAAAGCCATGCTCGAATTTTCCTCCCTGTATCATTCGCATGCCGCCGTTGGTGAGGCCATGCGCCGCAGCCCTTCCCAGCTCGTTGGCAATGCCCTTTATGTCATGATTAAAAATGACGCCTACTCCCTTTGAGAGACCCATACCCGCCGTGCTCCAAACAGTAGTCTGAATGAAATATGCTCCCATCTCAGAAATATTCAAGCTCCGCCCGTTTTCGATTGCATAGTCGATGGTCATCACCACCGAATAAACCAAGATTCCCAGCATGGGATTGATTGGTGTTACTAATATTTGAAGCGTGATAGCCAGAATAGTTCCTACCAGACTGTAACCATCGGGATCAACAAAACTGAGTGGGTTGTTTAGAACATATGAGTAGGGATTCAACCCCTGGGTGAAATCAGGAAACTGCAAAAAAGGGTCAGGACTAAGAAAGCGTCCAAGAACAGGATCGTACATACGCCCGCTCATGTTGATCATTTTAAAAGCATCGAGGTGTTCATGGCCTGTAAAGCCATACTCCACACCCGTTTCGGGATTGGGCACATACACCTGAAAGGTAACAGGATCGCGGCGCAAGCCCCAGGCATCATAGCTGTATTCCTCCAGTTTATCGCCCTGCTCATTGGCTAATACCTGTACCGAACCCAAATGATCGTTAAGCACATAATTCAAAACATCCTGGCTGTTTTGATTCCGGGTAAGTATGGCCATAAGTCCCTGTGGTGCGTGTATGTAGTGTATCCACTTGGTTACTCCCTGGGTTGTTGTTTTCTCAAAGTTGCCGCCAACATACAGTTTCGTTGTAGTAGGAGCGCCTTCCTCCTGATGTGTCTGTCTGATCCGCTGGTCTCCAGCTCCATAGGTTAAATACAGCGCGCGTACAATTTGATAAGTTTCGGGATTCTTCTCCACTATGGTAGCTACTTTATTGAACGAATTATAGGTAATTATTTGCTTGTTCTCGTTGATGGTGGCTGGTTTGTTATCAATTCCTGTAAGTTTGTATGGGTTGAGGGCATCATCATATTGATAGGCACCTACATCCGACTTATAAATGATGTTGCCCAGGTCGTCGTAATCCATCAAAAGATTTAGACTTCCGTTGTGTCTTACTACCCTCAGCCGGTTGAGGTGATTGTCGTATTCAAAGCTTTCGGTAATTGAAGATGCGAGCGTTTTGCGATATTCGAGGTTTCCGATGTTGTCCCATCCGTATTCGTTGGCTTGAAGTCCGGGGCTTGTAATTTTATGAATTCTGCCGGTTTCGGCATAATACACATGCTCTTGATTGATGTTATTGCCCAGGCGTGTCAGCTCATATTGATCCCGGGCATTCATTTTTGTGGCTTCCCACAGCACTTTGTTATCATTTTTGCTTACAATCTTACCAAGATAACCCAGCGAAGTAAATCTGTTTTCAATTTTGTAGCCCGACGGATAGGTATAGGTTTTAACACGCCCTAAGATGTCGTAGGTGTAGGATTGGTAAAATGCCTCCCCAAAAATACTTTCGGTAACCATTTCTGTACGCAAAAACTGATCATAATCATATTCCAATTTATGCACCTCAATTTTTTCCATGTTATTCAGTAGTACCCGGTGTAACATGCCTGCTTTTTCGGTATCATACTCCCAGGTAGTAACACCTTCTATGGATACTTTTTTTCTTAGTCTGCCAAGCACATCATATTCGGGAAATGTGGTGGTTCCATTTGGATTGGTTTCTGAGATTAGCTCCCCAAAGGCATTATAGGTGCGGGTAATTGTACCAATGGAAACATCATCGTATGTTAACAGATTGCCAACTATATCATAAGCGTATGCTCTTTTTGTTCTTTCATCATTTTCTATCATTGTCGATTTCACCTGTCCGTTAGCATAGTATTCGTGCAAAACCTTTTTTTGGTTATCGTCGGTGCTTTGCACCAACCAGCCGGCAGCATTAACGGTTTTTATGTTGGTTTGTCCCGCGTCGTTAGTTATGGTTGTTGTAAAACCATCGTAAGTGAAAAGAGTCTGAGTATCATCGGGATGAACGACCTTTTTTATCCTGCCCAAAAGGTCATATTCATCGTACAAAGTTGCGTAAACAGGATCGTTTTGGAAATAAGGCTCTGTTTTTTCTATTACCTGGCCTTTGTTGTTGTAGTAAGTATCTACATAAATATCGTTGTGGTTAAACCCTTTTTTAATGCTACGAAGTTCATTGCCATTGCAATTGTAGTAAGTCCATACAGGAGAAGTTCCTGAGCTTTGCATCCAGGTGTAATACACTGCGTGTTCGGGAGCTTTGCTATCGCCATCCTGCACCCACCTAAGTACTGCTACATTTTTGTTTCCACTTGGGGCTGTGGTGGCGGTTAAGCGCCCAAAACCATCGTATAGCAAGGTGGTGGTTAAATTATTGTCAAAGTCGGTTTCTGTTTGAAGTATCCCCAACAATTCATCATACTGCCTGATTGTTTTGTGTAGCTTGGCGTTGTAAAGTTCATGGATAAATCTCCCATTATCATTATAACTTGTTTCGTTC
>SABY01000255.1 GCA_009928785.1 Clostridia bacterium
GGCACGGTGCAGCGCCCGTGCCATGGCGCGCAAACTCTGTCCCTCCTGGGCCATCACCATGATCGTCGCCCGTTCTTCGGCCGACAGTTGTTCAAAGTGTTTGGTCATCACAACACCTATAAATGTAGAGGTGTTGCATTTGATTCTATAATACGCCAACTTTTTACCGCCGCCCATGGTGTATGTACATCAGCAGTGAACAAAATACCTGCCAGACGCTAATATTATAAAGACCCGGCAGAGATCGGGTAGAACTTCCACATTTACAGACCTTAGCCCTCGAAAATCCCTGGTTACAGTCGAATTTTCCTTCGTGCGTATATTTATAACATCGCATCCCCAAACTCCCTAAATGCGCCGCGCAAAAAGGGAATAGAGCTTTGCAATATCTTTCCGCTCGAATGCTGTAAATGAAAGAATATATATTGTTATAGAAATAGCTAAAATAGAGAGGACATGAAGCCATGTTGAATCGCCGTGATTGCCCGGCATCAAAAAATCATCGAAACCATTAATCACTACTGCAAACAAAGCAGCTGATACAAGAACCCCTTTATTAAATTTAAAATACAAGACGACCGGAACGTCAATCATATAAAGCGTACAGCATATAGAAATTAATGCTACTAACAAAGCCCAAAATGAAATATAAATAGATAATGTGTAGAGGTTTTCTGATAATGCGCCGGCAATGATGAAAATAATCAACCCGATTGAAAACGCTACATTTAACCACAACTCAATGCTTGGCTTTCCCAATGACCTCAGGGCCGTTGTCGCTATTGTAAACATCGACAGACCCACCCCCGTCCAAACCAATACACTCAATAGCTCAGCGGCTGACTGCCATTTACTTCCTAGCAAAATAGAAACGAGGCGAGCCGACTCATGCGAAACATATATCGCTATAGGTAGAATAAAGAAAAGAATTGTCGTGTTAAATCGAAGAAAGACGTGATTAAAATCGCTTTTATTCTTCTGCTCCTTTGATAGCGACGAATATGCCACGCGTGAAATTGCCTGAGCCCACTGCACCGTGAAAACCGTCGCCAGCGAAAACGCCATAGAATAGATTCCAAGATCATTCGCGCTAAACCATTTCCCAATGATGATTGGCTCTGCTTGAGAGCGCGCTAGACCGACCATTCCTATAGTGAATATGGGAATGCCAAATGAAGCGTACGAACGCAAATATTTTAAACCAAAAATTAATTTTGGCCGCCAAGTTACTGTGTGCCATAAGATAGTCATAAGCACTGCAGAGTTAAGGACGATACGTATCGCCAATGAATAGATACCTGCACCCATCAACGCCGCCGCTATCCCCGCAAACCCACCGACAAGTCCACCACTCAAGTCTGCTACAGCGTGCACCTTGAAATTCATTTCCCGCCGCAACAAAGCATCGGGAACTTGAAATGAAGAACGTAGCCATAAATCTACTATTAGCAATGCTATGATGTATGGGAGTTGGCTTTGATTATAAAACCTCCCAAAATAACTTGACAATAAAAGCAGTGCTATTGAAATAAAAAGCGAACTCAATGCTATCAACCAGAATATTGATGATAGTTCTTCATCCGTTATTTCGTATCTTTGTATTATAGCTTGATGCCACCCCCAATCCTTTAGCAGGTGTCCCAGCGAAACGATTGATACAGCAATAGCAATAACGCCGAAATCCTCAGGCGCAAGCAATCTCGCCAACACTAATGTCGATGCAAAACGTACTAAACTGGAACCCTGGCCGACAATCGTCCAGAATATGCCGTTCGCAGTTTTTTTGACCTTGTTGTGGTCAGCTACCATTATTCCTTATAAAGATCGTATTTCAGTTTTCGGCTGAGCTTAAGGCTGCAACCTGCTGAGAAATTACTGTAAGATTTGCCGATGCTTGACTATCACCTCACCAAACAGGAACTCGCCGAGCTACGCCAGGCCCACCGCCAGACGCGTAAAGTTCGTGAGGCTTACCGCCTCAACGCGGTGATCCTGCTGGGGCGGGGACGCACCATCGCCGACGTTGCCGATGCACTGCTGATCGATCCGGATACGGTGCGGAACTATTTCAAGCGGTTCAAGCGCGGCGGTCTCGACGAACTGCTGCGCATGAACTTCGTCGGCAGCGAGGCACTGTTGGATCAGGGGCAACGCGCCGAACTGGATGCCCATTTACGGACGACGGTCTATTCGACGGCAGCCGCGGTGGCGCGCTGGGTGGCGGAGACCTTCGGCGTCCATTTCACGGTCAGCGGGATGACCGCCCTGCTGCACCGGCTGGGGTATACCTAATAAGAAACCGAAGCTGATTCCTGGCAAAGCGGATGCCGAACGTCAGGAAACCCATGTCGAAGCCTACCGCAAGCTCAAGGAAAACAAGGAGGAGGGCGATGTGATCCTGTTCATGGATGCCGCCCACCCGTTGCACAATCCGGTGCTGAGTGGCGGGTGGATCAAGCGTGGCACGACGGTGCACCTCAAGAGCAACACGGGTCGTCAGCGGTTGAACATCAACGGCGCCATCAACATCGAAACGATGGCGGCACAGATTCGCTTCGATGAGACCATCAATGCGGTCTCCACCGTCGCCCTGTTGGAGCAGATCGCCGCCGCGTA
>SABY01000114.1 GCA_009928785.1 Clostridia bacterium
CATATGGAGCCATGCCTACACCCACATGTTTTTGATGGATGTACTGGACGGTGGTGAATCACCCATCACCCGGGTAGAATATTTTATCGACGAAGACCCCGGCATCGGCAATGCCACGCCGGTGAGCATCACACCCGGAAAAGTGGTTGACCTGGCTTTCGAAGTGGATGTGAATAATCTGGAAGAAGGCTTCCATTTCCTTTCGATTCGTTCGGCCTCCGAAAACAACATATGGAGCCATGCCTACACCCGCATGTTTTTGATGGATTTGCTGGATGGCGGTGAATCACCCATCACCCGGGTGGAATATTTTATCGACGAAGACCCCGGCATAGGCAATGCAAACCCCGTAGCGATTACACCCGGAAAAGTTGTAGAACTGGCTTTTGATGTCGATCTAAGCACCAGCAACTCCGGTTTGCATTTTATTTCTATTCGCGCGGCTTCGGCCAATGATGTATGGAGCCACGCTTACACCCACATGTTTTTGATAGATGTGCTGGATGGCGGTGAATCACCCATCACCCGGGTGGAATATTTTATCGACGAAGACCCTGGCATCGGCAACGCAAACCCCGTAGCGATTACACCCGGCAAAGTGGTGGATTTATCATTTGAAGTGGATTTGACGGAACAGGAGTCCGGATTTCATTTTATCACAGTTCGCTCACAGAGTGAGGCTGGCACCTGGAGCACGGGTTTTTATCAGATGTTTTATATCAATAAAATTTCATCCTTCAGCAATCCAAATCTCACGGCCATCGAATATTTCCTGGACGAAGACCCTGGCTTTGGCAATGGCAGCATGGTAGCTATCAATCCACCCGAACCTGTGGCCGATCAGGATTTTGTAGTAGCTCTGGGCCAGGTTGAACCCGGCGAACATATTTTGTACCTGCGTGCTATCGACGAATTCGATAATTGGAGCATCGTAGCTTTCGATACAGTTTTGGTTGAAATCGGGTCAGCATTCGCACTTCGTTTCGATGGTGATGAGGACTATTTGGAAGCGGGCGATTTTCAGTTTCCTGCCGCAGACCTTACCATCGAGGCGTGGATAAATCCCACTGTAATGGAAGGGACACAGGAAATTTTGTATGCCTTTAACGAAAACGATGCGGTTCAATTTCGGTTACATCCGGATGGGTCTGTGCTTTATGGCGAATCCACCAGCGAAAGCTGGGACTATGTAATATCGGAACCTGCAGCCGTTCTATCCGGTCGATGGACGCATGTGGCTGTAACAAAGTCAGGTGGCCATTGCAATTTATACATCAACGGAATTCATGCCGGCTATTATCAATTTGATAACAATCCAATTACCACAACGCTGAATATCGGCGGACGTTCTACCAATTTGGATCGTTTTTTCGATGGTGAAATGGACGAGGTGAGGATTTGGGACATAGCACGTTCGCAGCAGGAAATCCGTAACAATCTTTGTGCAAGCCTTACTGGTACCGAGGCCGGAATTTATGCCCTCTGGCACTTCGACGAAGGGCCTGGTTCTCCGACCGCCGCCGATTCAGGCCCAAATGGCTTTGGTGCATGGTTTTATAATATGGAGCCAAATGCTGGCCCCGACTGTTCGTGGATCGACCATAGTTGCGAAATGCCCCCAGCCATCGATCTTGCCATACAATCCATTACTACTCCCGTTGATTTAGTCTGGAACGAGCAGAGCGAAAACATTCCTGTGAGCATCCTCATTAAAAATTATGGTATGGATGATTTTGATGGTTTACTTTCGATAAGCTATATTTTGGATGCCAACAGCCCGATAACGGAAAATCCATCGCTTTCTATTCCGGCAGGCGAATACATGGTATTCGATTTTACTTCTCTGATCGACCTTTCATCTATCGGATTCCACAATCTGGAAGTAAATATTTCGCTTAGCGGCGATGAATATCCGGACAACGACATACTGGAAAAAGTTATCGAAACTGTTACCCTCAACCGAAAAGTATATGCATATAATACCTGGCCCAACCAATCGGGATTACCACAAGGACCTGTAGTTTTTGATCTCGAAAATCCCGAGTATGTTTTCTCACTTGCCGATCAAAGCAGCGAAAACATTATGCAGGGCGGAACCTGGATGAACGGACTTTGGTATGGCATTGCCAGCGACACCCTTTATACCATCGACACCATCACCGGAAACAGAACGTTGGTGGGCGTGCCCGGAAGTTTTATTTCTTCATTGGCCTACGATGCAAGCAGTAACAAGCTATTCGGGCTTTCGTGGGTGAGCCTCGAAGAAATTGATCCCCTTACGGGAAATTCCACCTATCTCGGCTATTCGGGTACCGAAGGCTTTACAGCCATGGCCTGCAATGCCGCGGGTCAGCTTTACGCTTTAAACGTTGAAGATGATCAACTGTATCAAGTCAACAAAGAAAGCGGTGAAGCCACCGCCATCGGCTCCATAGGCTTCGATGCCAACTATGAGCAGGACATGGATTTTGATCCCCTTACGGGAAATATTTTTATGACTACTTTTAATCAGGATGCCGGACAGGGCGAGCTAAGAGCTGTCGATCCATCAACAGGAAACACAAGCTATTTGGGAACTTTCCGTGGCGGAATGGAACTCTCGGGTTTTGCCATTCCATTAGAAATAGCTGTTCTTGATGCGGAATTTTCTGCTGCACCGCTTTCGGGCATTACGCCTTTAGAAGTTCAGTTTAGCGACCTGTCGTCAGGAAATCCTGTTTCCTGGATGTGGGATTTTGGCGATGGAGGAATTAGTGAAGTGCAAAACCCCACACATATCTACCAAAATGCGGGAAGCTATTCGGTGTCGTTAACAGTTTCTGATGGAATTGTTTCTGACGAAGTCAGCATGGAAAACCTGATACAGGTCAATGAATCCGGACAGGGCAACTGGCTGGCTGAGTATTTCTACGATGAAGACCCGGGCTATGGCAAGGCCACACCTATTTATGGAAATGGAGATGAGAATGTGTTGATCAGTATCAATGCTCCAATTGGTAATTTGGCCGATGGCTTACATACTTTTTATTCCAGATCGAAATACGAAAATGGCTCCTGGAGTCAAACCATGAGCAGGCCATTTTTAAAAGAGCACCTGCCGGAAGATGCAAATCCAAACATCGTTTATCTTGAATACTTCTTCGACAGCGATCCAGGATTTGGAGAGGCAACGGCTATCGCGGTTGATGCAAGCTCACCCATGGATATTGCCGTAAACTTGCCACTCGAAACTCTGGATTTTGGCCTGCATACTTTGTATGTGCGCGCACAGGATGGGACCGGAAAATGGAGCATCGTAATGCAACGCAGCTTTGTGATGGGCAACTATCCCGCGGATCCGCTGAAGGAACTGGTGAAAGCCGAATACTTTATTGACGAAGACCCCGGCCAGGGAAATGCCGAGCCTGTAATTTTTGATCCCAACAACGGGATTCACCAGCAGGAGTTTGAAGCCAATCTGGAAGGTTTAGAATGGGGCGGACATACGCTTTATATGCGCACGATGGACGAAAGCGGAGGTTGGAGCATAACTGTAGCTGAGACTTTCAATGTGGAAGAACCTCCAATAATTGCTGAATTTTCAGCAGATATTACTGCGGGCTCAGTGCCTTTGATGGTTCAGTTTACCGACGAAACTTTTGTTAGCGAACCCACCGAATGGTCGTGGGATTTTGGCGATGGGCAAACAAGCAGCGCTGAAAATCCTGAACATATTTATCAGGCTCCCGGAGTTTACACGGTTTCGCTAACAGCTACAAATGATGAGGGTTCTGATACCGAAATCAAGGAAAATTACATCACGGTGTATCCGCCCGTTTATGCTTTGGAATATTTCTTTGATGTTGATCCCGGCTACGGGAATGCAAGCGAAGTGTATTCCTACAGCGCCGATCTGGGTGGCTTCAACTTTCTGGTTCCACTGGATGAACTTACCGATGGCTATCACCTGCTCTTTGTCAGAATTCAGGATACGGCAAAAGTTTGGACGCAGACCTTTACACGCGCCTTTCTAAAAACAAGGTTGGCGAATGATCTTAATCCAAATATTTCGATAATGGAATATTTTGTTGATACTGATCCCGGTTTTGGCCATGGCATTTCACTGCCTGTTTCACAAAGTGCTGTTCCGGTTGTGGAAGCACTTATTCCACTCGACGAATGTACGGATGGACTCCATAATATTTTCGTCCGTACTCAGGATGTAGCTGGCCACTGGAGCGAAACTTTTGTACGGCCTTTCCTTAAAAGCTACCTCCCCGGTGATGTTGCCGATGTTTTGGGTTTGGAATATTTTGTCGATAATGATCCCGGCGTTGGAAATGGAACAGCAGTTTCGATTCCCAATCCAGGCGCAGCCATCGAACGGAGTTTTGTAGTAAACCTAAGCGCACAAACGCCGGGTGAACATCGGCTGTTTGTCCGTGCCATCGACAGCCGCGGAAGCTGGAGCATCGTTTATACCCAGCTCATCGAGGTTATGGCAACGGGTGCTGTACAAATCGTTCAACTCCCCGAAGGCTGGAGTGGCATCTCCAGTTTTATCATCCCCGATAACGCATCTGTTGCCAATATCTTTGCTCCCGTGCAAGACGAGCTGGTGATCCTCCAAAACTTTGATGGAATGTACTGGCCAATGGCTGGTGTAAACACGCTCGGCAATTGGGACGACCAGGCAGGCTACCAGATCAAAATGGAAACGGCGCAGCAGGTTACTTTCTCGGGTGAGCTGCAGAGCAATCTCACAGCCAGTCTCGATGCCGGCTGGAATTATTTGCCCGTTCTCAATGCCTGCGAAAATGATGTGGAAGAATTTTTTGGCCAGATAGCCAATGAACTGCAAATTGTAAAAGAGGTAGCAGGCTCAGGAGTTTATTGGCCACAGTTTGGCGTGAATACTTTGGGAGACATCGTTCCCGGTAAAGCATATTTTGTACTGGTGGATGAAGATGTGGAAGTAGAGTTTCCTGCTTGCACACCCTCTGACACCAAGCGCACCCCCTCTAACTCCCTTGCCGATAAGACCCCCTCTAACTCCCCCGCCGGCAGAAGTTTTAAGACCCCCTCTAACTCCCCCTTGAGGGGGAGGACAGACCCTGCTTCGGAAAAACGAAATGATAAGAATGATCAATCGGATAATTCTGATATTCGGAGCAGTGTAGCGGCCTTATGTGTGGCAACTCCCTCTCCTCCAGGAGAGGGCTGGGGTGAGGTCATAAAAACCCCACTCACCCACACCATCGCCATTCCTTTGCAGGTGATTTCCGGTTTGAACGAAGAAAGCATTATCACCATTTACAACCAATTGGGTTTGTGCTGCGGAGTAGCCCTTTTTGAAAACCAAAACCTGGTACTCACCGCTTTTGGCGATGACCCGACAACTCCACAGATTGATGGTATGACAGAAGGCGAAGCAATGAACTTTCGTGTTTTCAATCCAGAGACCGGAAATGAGTCGGTGTTGGAAGTTGAATTTGAGGAACAAATGCCCCAGGGTGGATACTTTGTAAACCATGGACTATCGGCGCTTAAGGATTTGCAGATAACAGGATTGGATGAGAATCCCAATTCAAAATTCCAGGTTTCCATCTATCCAAATCCATCCAAGGATATTTTCAATATCCGTTTTGGAAGTCAAAGCGGAATTTCAAATTGGGAAGTAACGGATATTCATGGTTCGATAATCGCCCTGGGCAATGATCCGATCAACGATTTCACCATCGACATCTCATCGCATCCGAAAGGAATTTACTATCTGAAAATAACACAAGGAGGATTGCAAACTGTGAAAAAGCTGGTGCTGCAATAAAATGCAGAAAGTCACCCGGTGAATTTCGCCAAAGCTTACAACTGAAGTCCTGAAAGCAGAAATGCACTCAGGAGCTATTCACCGGGCGACTAAACCCAGCCAAAAAAAAAGCCTCTCTGCGAAATGCGGGGAGGTTTTTTTTTGATTTTTATAAAAACGGTTTTACTGCCAATGATTAAAAAATTGTATTTTTGGTAGTTGTAAAACAGGGGAATGTTTAGAGCGAAAAAGGTGTTTATTTTTATTCTGAATTAAAAAAATTAAATTTGCACAAACTAAAAACTCACGAATTATGCAAATACAAGAAACATCGAATAATATTCAATATTCACTCGGGCAACTGAGTCAATACCAGCAAAGAAAACTCCTCGAGTTTATCGAGTCAATGATTTCTGCAAAACGGAACAAAGGTGATTTATTAAAATTTGCAGGTTCGATTGAACCGGAGGAGTTAAAGAAAATGGAGCTGGCAATTAATGAGGGTTGCGAAAAAATTGACAGGAATGAGTGGTAGTTTTATTTTAGATACCAACATTGTAATCGCTTTGTTTGGCAATGATGCCTCGGTTGTTCGAGAAATTGAAAATGCAACGGATATTTTATTGCCTGCTATTGTAGCGGGTGAGTTGTATTATGGTGCCTTCAATTCGGCGAAGCCAGAACAAAACAGGCTGAAAATTGATGAGTTTTTGAAGGAAGTAACTGTATTGAACTGCGACAAGGAAACGGGAAAATTCTATGGAAGTATAAAGAAAGAGCTTAAAGATAAAGGAAAGCCAATCCCTGAAAACGACATCTGGATTATTGCGTTGGCGATGCAGCATAAACTGAAGGTAGTTAGCAGAGACATTCACTTTGAAAATGTTGATAACCTTGATTTGGTAAAATGGTAATGAGCAAAACATAAATACAAAAACAATGACATAATCATCACTAAAATATTAAAATAAAAAGCGTTAGCTTTTATTCGTTTAAAAGATAAATTTGCTGATTATATTTATTAAAACTGCACCAAATGATATCCGAAACAAAAATAAGAAACCAGATTCTCAGAATAATCGAACGTATGCCTGGGGAGCAACTTTCAAAACTTGACATGTATTTGAAAAAGTTAGCGTTGGAGAAGACTAAGAAGGACAGAATCCTTTCTTATGCCGGTGCATGGAAAGACATGGGCGATAATATTTTTCGGGGATTTACCGAAGAGTTAATCGCCAGAAGACAGGAAAATAAACGAAGAAGCGATGAAAAGAGTGCTGATTGATACCGACATTTTATCCTATTTTTTTAAAGGCGATCCAAATGTAATCTCACATTTTACGTCTTATCTTGATTTTTTCGATTCCATAAAAATTAGTCTCATCACCTCATTTATCATAGTAATCAACAAAAATCACCCAACGAGGATGGCAAACCGTTGAGAAGCTGGTGGTGCAGTAGCTCGTAGCCAGCCTCGCCGTGAATCATGGTTCAGCCTAAAGCACCATTTGTAAAAGATGAAGATTCTGCCTGACAGAATTCACGGTGTGGCTGAGGAAATTCAAAAGCCTCTCTGCAAAATGCGGGGAGGCTTTTTTGAATCAATGCAAACATTCTTTTGATCACAGATTGTTAGAAAAGTGTACTTTTGAATTGTTATAAAGATAATAGGCCACACAGGTGAGAAGAGGAATAGCATTGTAATTGAAGTAAAAAGAACTAAGATATCATGGAAAAAGCACAACTTCTTAACAGGATAGAAATCAATCCCGAAGTTTTAGCCGGTAAACCAGTGATTAAAGGTACACGCCTTTCGGTGCAATACATTTTAGGATTGTTGGCATCGGGAGCGGGTTTTGAAGAAATATTGTCGGAATATTCAACCATAAATCACGAGGATATTCAGGCTTGTTTGCTGTTTGCTTCCACAGCGCTCGATACAGCATCTTCATTCCTCTTACTCAAAAAATAATGTAGCCGTGCCCGAAACCCTAAAATAGAAGCGGGCATAAAATTGAGGTATTGGAAAAACTATTCAATACAAACCTTGCAGAACTCATAGGCAATTTTACGGTTTCAAATCCATGACCTGAAAGAATCTTTATTAATTGTTTTCCGGTAAGTTTAGGATAGGTTCTGCTCATTTGGTTTAAACGGCTATTCGCTGAATTCCTACAAATTGGTTCCTGTCAATTTCCCCCTCATCTTCGAGTATGCATAGTTCGATGGCCTCTTTTATTCGTTCGTTCAATTGATCGAAAGTGGTTGCCTGGGTATGACATCCCGGCAACTCAGGCACGCTTGCCACAAGATAGCCTTCGGAGTCTTTTTCGATAATTACTGTAAATTCACCTTTCATAAAAGATTAATTTAGAATGTTGTGATAGCAAAAGTAGGAATATTATTAAGCAAACTCCTTCAAAAGAAATAAATTACCCGAAGTAATCAGGTGAGAATGGCAAACCGTCGAAAATCTGGTGGTGCAATAGACATTCCTACCTGCAAACTCAAACGCCTCCTTGCGACATGGTCAAATTTAACGGACATATGATCATGGTCTTTTTAGATACAAATATCGTAATGCGCTATCTGCTGGACGACAATATTGAATTATCGGCAAAAGCCAGGCAAATAATTGACAGCACAACGTATCTTTTTATTTGTACTAAAGGTTAAATAAAAAACTCCCCTTCAAAATTCGTTTTGAAGGGGAGTTTCATATTTTGCTTTATTTTTAATTTATTTGATGACAAACTTTTCCTCGAACACAGCCTTTGAGCTAACGATTTTCATGGTATAAAAGCCTGACGGGAATCCACTAAAATCGAAGCGTGCAGGCTGCGATGCACCGATTGTTAAATTCCCGCTTTCGTAAAGCTGCCTGCCCTGATTATCAAAAACCTTTACCTGCATAATTTCATCTTCAACGCTGCTTTGAAGATGGATGACGCCGGAGGTCGGGTTGGGGGAGAGCACAAAATTGCTTTGCGTCCCGGAGAAGTTGGATGAAATCCCCGTTGATTTTAGTATCACGGAAGATAATCCATCGGCAGCAAAGTATTGCTGGTTGGGCATCTGTAGATCAAAAACCACGTCGAGCATGTCGGATTGCCCCGTTTTGGTGTAAAACGCTTTGAGCGAGATTTGTTCTCCCTCCTCAAAACCATCTTTAGCAGCCGTGAGGGCGTCATCGCTAAAAGCCGTGAGGGCATGATCCTGCAATCCTGTGATCTGAGCAATTCCGAAGCAGGCGCCACTTGCGTCAAAAGCACCTATATAATCACCAGCTACCAAACCGGCATGAAGAATCAGATTTTGTGGTACATGAATCAGATGCGAGTTTCCTGTAGGCACGGGCGTATCCCAGGTTGTGGTATTCACGCTGGCTGAGACTTGTGAAACTCCGGATGAGTTAAGCGCACATTCAGGAAAATCAATCGTGGTCTGATTGTTCATCAAAACCAAATATGCCTTGCCCGGATTAAGTTCGGAAAGCGAATAAACCGACTTATTAGGCCAATACACGCCCGATCCGGCAATCTCTTTAACGATGACGGGCTGTGTGCCTGCTGCATCAAACAAATCTTCGATGCTCACTGCACAGTCACTCCAGGCAGGCAAAAAGCTCCATCCCGCAGGGAGCGATAATGTGGAGGGCTGGCGCGACCAGCCGGGGAAGTCGAAATTAATAGCATTCTGTGCTTTAATTTTATAGCCCGGACTATTGTCCCACCTGCCCAAGGTATTCACGTTTTGTCCGGGATAGTAAAAACCATCCATCGACGAGATAATAACCAAATCATCGCTGTGCGGAGCAAATATATCAGAAACACTTTGGTACATATAATAAACGCTGGAAATGCCGCTCCATCCCTGGGGAATCTGGAAATGATTATCATGGATGGGCATCGCGAACATATCTTCAGTACTCGTCTCCCACGGAGCAATGTTAGCCAGAATTGCTGTTTGGAAATATCCGGCTTGATTAACCGAAACATAGTACTCACCGGAGAGAACGGAACCAAACACATAGTAGCCATCAGCACCGGAAGTTGTGGAAAGTCCAAGCTCCTGGATTTCTATGTTAATATTAGCCTGCGGAAGCCCGGTATCCCAATTATAAACGGTGCCTTGAAGCGTTCCATAAGCATCATCGCCTTCAACATACACGGTATAATCGTGTACTTCGCCCCACTCAGCCCAGCCGCACGGGTCATCAAACGGATCGCCATAATTAGCCCTTGCCCGCATCAGGTGTTCACCGGATACGCATCCTTCAGGCAGATACACATCAAAGTAGTAGAGTTCTCCGCCCATGTCGATGTATTCATTTTCAAGAATCCGCTCTTCAGGTTCAAAAGTAAGATTGTCATTAAAATCGATCCAGATATTCAGGTAATTGCTGCCGTAAACTGAAGAAACTTCCACATAATAATACTCGCCACAAGTGAGACTGGTTGACATGTAGGTAAAATCGCCATAGCCGTCAGGGCTGCAGCCAGATTCGGGATGATAAATATCCCCGAAGAAAAAGTCTTCGATACCATCACCATCCCAGCATCCGGTTCCGTAAAGGTTTTCGGTGCAGGGGCCGTCCGGCAGCCATAGGAAAATATCCAGGTTGTAAACCTCACCTGCTGAAACATAAATATTATCATAGAAGGTATCGTAGCCGCTTGCCGAACATGTGATACTCGTCGTTCCTTCTTCGACATTTACACAATAATAACCCATTGAATTGGACAATGTTGAAGCGCCGGATGGTTGTAATTGAATAAGTGCTCCCGGGACAGATTCATACGTCACAGCCGCAACAAACCCTTCGATTCTGCCAAATTGATCCTGTGGGAGGATATTCACTGTATAGTCCTCCACTTCGCCAAAATCTTCCAGGCTACAGGCATCGGCACCTTGTGAGCCTGCAACCGTTCTCAAACGAAATCTGTGCGCACCCGGAGTGGCATCGCCGGCAATGGTAATATCAACTTCTTTGAATTGATAAGCCGTAGGATAATAATAGTCGTCCAGTATTTTTTCATCAGCTTCAAATTCAAAATTGTCGTTGTAATCTATCCAGGCCGAGACATAATGTACGCCTGCGGCAATCTGAAGTGTTAGCGCATATTCCTGCCCCTGTATCACATCAGCAGTCCGGTAGGAAAAATCACCATAACCATTACTATTACAACCCGAATTGGCATTTTCGAGATTGGCGATGCCGACATAATTAAAATAATCCCCATTGCTACACCCTGAATTGTAAAGGTCCGTTTTGCAATAATCGGGTTGAATGATAACACTATTGTTGACGATCAATGGAACGATAGGCGTGCCATCGGGCTGCAATAATTCAAATTCGATGATGTTGAATTGCACAGTTGAAAAATCCGGTGGGGTTTCACTGGCCTGAAAGTTAACCGTAAACAATCGTTCGGTTCCATCGGGGCCTGCGGGCATTAGGCCGGTGGTTCCGTTAGAAACGAAAATGTAGCCATTCGGATCAGGAGTAACCACAGATGGAACCGATACACGGCCGGTAGAGGTTAGGAAATCACTAAATTCTACATCCAAAAGGTCCATGTAATCGGGTTCGTAGCTAAAGTTAAATTCATACGATGCCAGGTTGGTCACGTTCTGAATCATAAAGTCAATCGAAAAATAGGCTCCCGGAGCAACGGTCTGGTTTAATGGTGTAATGCGTACGATCGTTTGGTTGTTGGTGGCATTCATCAAAGCCTGAAAGGCATCTATGCGGCCATAACCCGAATCGTCATCTTTTCCGGCCACGCCCATATCCACACACGAAAGTTGCATTTTAGAGCGTAGCTGCGCATTGGTAAGCGAAGGGTTTTCGGCAAGCATAAGTGCGGCAATGCCTGCTGCATACGGACAGGCCGAAGAGGTTCCATTAAAAAAAGGATTGTAATCTCCGCTATTATAACCATCCGAACCCGAAATATCGGTAGTGTAATTGCGCGTACCCGGTGTCAGAAAATCCATCGTGCTGCCATAGTTGCTTCCCCACCAGTATTCGCCATCGCAACTATTGGGGTTTTTACGTTCTTCGCAGGGGCTTAGTGCGCCTACACAAATAGTATTGCTGAAGACGGCGGGATAGAATGGGCTGATGCCAATATCGTTGTTGCTGTTGCCCGATGCTGCTAAGAGGGTGCTTCCCAAATTAAAAGCATAATCTACAGCATCTTCGAGTGTGCTTGAGTAGGAAGTCCCTCCAAGGCTCATGCTGATAATATCGGCGCCGTTGTCGGCTGCCCAGGTAATTCCACTTGCAATGATGCTCCAGGCACCTGAGTTGTCATACAATACTTTTACGGGCATAATTTTGGTGTGCCATGCAATACCGGCCACACCAATTCCATTATTACCCGAAGCACCAACAATCCCTGCGCAAGCGGTTCCATGCGCCCCGGCATCTTCTCCCGGGATGGGGTTGGGGTCATCATCCTCAAACTGGAAATCGTAGCCCGGAACAATCCGGCCTGTAAATTCAGGATGATCGGTGTCCACTCCGGTATCCAGGATGCAAACCACCACATCTTCGCTGCCGGTTTGGATGTCCCAAACGGCCTGCATATTCAGATCGACACCTACAGTACCTATTGGATCATTAGTGCCCCATTGCACCGCCTGGCCGGTATTATTCATGGCCCATTGCTGTGTGTAAAAAGGATCGTTTGGTACTGTGGTGGTTGTGGCCAGATAATCCGGTTCGACCACCTCGATTTCGTCCAGTGCGTTAAGTTTGATCAAAGCGGCACTTAAGTCTGTTTTACGATCCAGATTGATGGTGTAATAGTGCTGTAATCCAAATTGCGCTTTTAAAGCAGCATTCTTTCCAATAGTTTTTTCAAAAAGCGGTTTCATCGCCTTCATCTGAATTTCAGACAAGACATTATTGACTTTGTCCGAATTTGTGGTTTTGCCATTGTCAGTTGCAGAAACCTTGTCGCTGAATTTCACGATGAGCCGGTATGGCGCATGGTTATCGTTTTTTAATTGTGCAAGATGATACTGCAACAGCTCTTGCTTTGAGCTATTATTACTTACATCTTGGGCTTTAACCGCCAAAAAACAAATAAACAGAAGGGAAAACAAAAAGGTACAAACTTTCATAATACTTAGGTTTTAATTAATAATAAATGACTTGAGTAATAAAGTGGGCGAAAATAGGCACCCAAATGTTATCAAACTGTTAATGGTTCTTTGCCAGCCAATTAAAAATGTTTAAAAAGCCTGCTGAAAGTATTTTGTGATGCAAAAAGGATGCGATTGTATGCTACCGTAGGTTTGGTAAAATGATAAGAAGAAAAATGAATTTTAATAAAAATTGCTTACCCAAAAGCCACCAAAAAAAACCACAGTTCAAAAGACTGTGGTTTAACTTACTCTAAAACATTTTGTGGGATGCACTGGATTCGAACCAGTGACCTCTGCCGTGTGAAGGCAGCGCTCTGAACCAACTGAGCTAGCATCCCATGCCGCAAAAATAATATTTCTT
>SABY01000115.1 GCA_009928785.1 Clostridia bacterium
ATTACTACAAATTACGCCCAAAGGGCATATTACTACAAATTACGCCCAAAGGGCATATTACTACAAATTACGCCCAAAGGGCATATTACTACAAATTACGCCCAAAAAAAAACTGCCGCAAACATTTCTTTTTGCGACAGCTTTTGTATAAAAGTCAGCGAATCAGTAGGATTGTTAGCAGTCGGAGCGCTTATAGTTTTTATCTTCGGGATTGCGACGCCAGGGATTTTCAAATTCGGGGCGACCATAGAAATCGTCTTCATGTCCGCGCCCCAAGGCTTTTTCGTTGGTATAATGACGCAACATCTTTTGTTCATAGTCAGGTGAAATGTCTATACCCGCGCTAAATCGCCTTGCACTGGTAAATGTTTTATAATCAAGATTTCGCGCCAACACCTTTTTGTTGTCATCATCAATATCCACCATTCCGATGGGGACGATCAGGTGGTTTTCGCCTTCTTTATTTATAAATTCATGCGCGCCTTCGTTGGCAGGCACCTGATAGGGTTCGTGTGATTCCTTTTTGAATTCATCTCCCACTTCAACGTCAAGATAAACTACCCGTTCGGTAGCTTTATTGGCCAGCAGGCCATCTACTTTTCCGATGGTGCGGCCGGTGGAATCATGCAATTCCCAGCCTCTTACATCACTGTAATCGGAATCGACTTTGTATCCGGGAAGGTCGTCCAGATAGTACAGGTTTCTTTCTTTGTCAGCCATAGTTTTAAGTTGTTTTAGTTGTTAATCATTCATTTTGTCAAGTAAGTCAGCAGATTTTCTAAAAAAGGTTTTCACCTCATTTTTTTGATCTAAAGTAAGCACACCCGGCCTTATGGCCATGGCAGCATCCTGCACCTGTTGCGCCTCATTTTTGAGGTTAGGATAATTAGCTTGCTGCATATTTTGCAGCGCGCGTGCAATGCTTTCGGCGGCTTTACGAATGTTATCGGCGTGCGTGGTTTCATACGGATCGCGTGTCACCTGATCGGCGTATTCACGCGCCTGATCCAGGTCGGCTTTTATATTGTATTCGTCCTGGTCGGCCTGTGCTCTTACGGCATCAATAAGTTTGGTCAAGGCATTGTTGGTAAAGTCATGATCCAATGACATTTCGCCCATATTGCGCTCGTCGAAAATCATTACATAGGTATTCACCTCGTCAGGTCTTTCGCCGGACATAGAATTTCTATCCCCATCCTGCACCTGGGTAGTGTCGTCAGTCATTATCCTGTCGACGTCGTCATCGGCGGCTACCCACCAAATGATAAGGCCAACTACTACTACGGCCAGTAATATCCATGGCCAAACCGGTTTTTTCTTTTCTATTTTAATTTCTGCCATAATTAATTTGTTTTTTTAATGGATAATTATTTAATAAAATTAATGATTGTCAAAAATGATACCTTTCGACGCCTGAAAGAGTTTATCCAAAAATTCAGTTTAACTCAATCACCACCGTTGAATGGGGTTCTGCATTAGTCACACAGTTGTCTGATGCTTTTGGGGTATGATTTTTAATAACATATTTTAACATAATCACCCCAAAATCACTGCGGAAGCAAAGGCGAAATTTCTACACCCATACCAATTTATCCACACACTTTTTGGGTTGACAATAAAAATTGGAATGAAATGCTTAACACGAAACCAGCTCGCGAAAGGTGGTTATCGGTTTGGGCTATGACTGAAAAATGTATTTTTGAAGGCTAAATAGAATAGTGAGATGGATAAGACCACATTGCGTCGATTGCTCAAAAAACTAAAAACCACGCTCGACGGGGACATTTTTCTTGATAACGCAACGCGCATCCAATATGCTACCGATGCTTCGGCTTATCGGGAGTTGCCGCTGGCGGTAATACGACCACGCAACAAATCCGATTTACGAAAGATAGTTCTTTTTGCTGCTGCCCACCAGGCTCCGCTTATTCCGCGTGGCGCCGGCACCTCGCTTGCCGGACAGGTGGTTGGTGACGGAATTGTGGTGGACGTGAGCCGCTACATGAATCGCATCATCGAAGTGAATGCCGCTGAGCAATGGGTGCGCGTTGAACCAGGCGTGGTGCTCGACGAACTCAACCTGGAGATGAAACCCTATGGACTATTTTTTGGTCCCGAAACTTCCACAGCAAACCGATGCGTGATGGGAGGCATGGTGGGCAACAACTCCTGCGGCGCGCACTCGCTGCTCTATGGCAGCACACGCGATCATACGCTCCGGCTCGAAGTAATCCTTAGCGATGGCAGCAGCGCCATTTTTGGAGATACAGACGAAAAAACCTTTGAAAAGAAATGCACTGGCGACAGCCTCGAAAACGCCGTTTATCGCCAAATAAACGAAATGCTAAACGACCAGGAGAATCGTCAGCAAATCATTCGGGAATTTCCCGACCCGGCCATCGAACGCCGCAACACCGGATATGCCCTCGACCTGCTGCTCGACAGCAAACCCTTTTCCGCCAACGGAAAATCTTTCAACTTTTGCCGACTGTTGGCCGGATCGGAAGGAACCCTGGCGTTTATTACCGAAATAAAACTTAATCTCGTTCCGCTCCCACCACCGGTCAAAGGTTTGGTGTGTGCCCATTTCCAAACTATCGAAGATGCCTTTCAGGCCAACCTTATCGCACTGCGTCATCGGCCCGGCGCCATCGAACTAATTGATGAAGTCATCTTAAAACAGACCAAAGACAACCTTGCGCAAAGCAAAAATCGTTTCTTCGTACAAGGCGATCCTGCGGCCATCCTCATCATCGAGTTCGCGCGCGAAAGTCAGCAGGAAATCATGGACATTGCCGACACCATGGAGGCCGAAATGCGTGCTGCCAGTTACGGTTATCATTTCCCGCGCGTTTTCGGAACCGACATCAGCCGTGTGTGGGATTTGCGCAAAGCGGGTCTTGGCCTGCTCTCCAACATCCCGGGCGATGCCAAGCCTGTTTCGCTGGTCGAAGATACGGCAGTGCATCCAGCGGTGTTGCCACAGTATATTGCTGAGTTTAAAGAAATTCTCAAAAAATACAACCTAAAAGCGGTTTATCATGCACATATCGCTACCGGTGAGCTGCATCTACGTCCGGTTCTCGACCTAAAAAAAACGCACGATGTAGAACTCTTTCACACCGTTGCATTGGAAACGGCGCATTTGGTAAAAAAATACCGCGGCTCGCTCAGCGGCGAACATGGCGATGGCCGATTGCGTGGCGAGTTTATCCCGCTCATGGTGGGGCAGCATAACTACGAGCTGATGCGCCAGATAAAAAAACTGTGGGACCCGCAAGGCATCTTCAATCCCGGCAAAATTACCGATACCCCTTCGATGCGCAGCGCGCTACGTTATGAACCAGGCAAACCTACACGTGAACTCAAAACCATCTTCGACTTCTCGCACGACCAGGGCATGATGCGCGCTGTGGAAAAATGCAACGGCTCTGGCGACTGCCGCAAAAGTGAGCTTATTGGCGGGGTGATGTGTCCCAGCTTTATGGCCACCCGCAACGAAAATACTACCACACGCGCCCGCGCCAACACGCTGCGGGAGTTTCTCACCAACTCGCCCAAGAAAAACCCATTCGACCATCAGGAGATTTATGATGTGATGGATTTGTGCCTTTCGTGCAAAGGCTGCAAATCGGAATGCCCGTCGAGCGTTGACATTGCGCGCTACAAAGCAGAGTTTCTGCAGCATTATTACGATGAGCATGGCATCCCATTGCGAACAAGAGCCATTGCTTACATTTCGCAGCTCAACAAGTTGGGAATGTTGGTTCCGGGAATCACCAACTATTTTTTTACACAACCGGCTTTCTCCGGTTTTCTAAAACGCATTCTCGGCTTTGCTCCCAAGCGGAGCATCCCACTATTGTATGGAATTACGCTGCGCACCTGGGCGCGCTACAATTTGCCTCGCCTCAACCAGCAAGTGGCTTCTAAAGGCGAGGTGTGTTTGTTTGTGGATGAATTTACAGAATACAACGACACGCTCACCGGCATCCGGGCAGCCGAATTGCTTGCCGCAATGGGCTATCGTATAAACGTAGTGCCGCATGGCAGCAGCGGCCGCACCTTCCTGTCGAAAGGCCTGGTGCGTCAGGCGCAAAAGCTGGCTATAAAAAATGTGAAAGCCCTTGCGGGAATTATCACCGAAAAGATGCCTCTGGTGGGAATCGAGCCTTCGGGAATACTAACCTTCCGCGACGAATATCCTGACTTGGTGAGCAAAGAACTAAAACCCGACGCACTGAAGCTGGCAAAGAATGCACTAATGTTTGACGAATTTATCGAACGCGAAATCCAGGCTGGAAACATTGATAAAAACATGTTTACCACCGAAAAGAGATTAATAAAACTCCACGGCCATTGCCACCAGAAATCGTTAGCATCCACGGCTCCGACCAAAGTGATGCTTTCGTTGCCGGAAAATTATATGGTGGAAGAAATCCCATCAGGGTGTTGTGGCATGGCCGGTTCGTTTGGTTACGAAAAAGAACATTACGATCTGTCGATGAAAGTGGGCGAATTGATTTTGTTTCCTGCCGTTCGCAACACGCCTGCTGGGATACTCATCGCAGCGCCGGGAACATCGTGTCGCCATCAGATAAAAGATGGAACCGGACGCACAGCTTATCATCCCATCGATATTTTATGGGACGCCTTGCGCGATAAAAAAGCAATCTTAGAAATGAATGGTGAAAAAAGGAGCAAAAGAGAAGAATTGGAAAAAGCGCTGCCCTAAAAAAAACGACTCCCCGCCTTGTGCGGGGAGTCGGCAAGTAGTGTGGTTAGTACTATGTTTTAGTTAAACTTACGTTAACATGCTATTAACGCCGTGGCATCCGCTATTATTATGATTGGTGAAACTGAAGTTTAGTTTTTAAAATTATATTTTTAATGGTGCAAGCAGCCAAACATAACTAATAAAAGTGCTATTTTTTTCATAAGTGTGATTTTTAATTTTTTAATTTTTTAAAAGGGAGAGGGGTTTCACCTCTCCCTCGATGAGTTCACTTTAAAATTATCTGTTACAGGATTGTTTACCTCTTTCTTGCAGCCAGTTATCACTGCAGCCAAAATGATAATTGAAACGATTATATTTTTCAAAAGTCGATAATTTTAAATTAATAAAAATGCAAAACAAAAAGAACGTTGTTTCTCAATCGCATTACTTCTTCACAATCTTCCCGCTTTCGTTCAGGCCATCAGCGTTTGCAATGCGATAAACATAAGTCCCCGCCGGGAGGCTGGAAATATCGATGTTGGCTTTGTTGGCCACAAGCGTTTTTTCCAGCATCGTTTTTCCGCTGATGTCCGTCAGCATAAAGGTGGCTGAAGCGTAAGCCAGGCTATATTCGACATAAACAACATCGTGCGCCGGGTTAGGAAACACAATGGCCTCGGTAGAGCTAATTTCGTGCAGCGCATCGTTGGTGCCGGTGATGAGGCCATGCTTGTCGGTTTTGATGAAGAGAATATCCTGATCCACCCAGTTGTTGGGAGGCGGAGCCAGACTGTAGGCTCCAAGGATAACAATTTCTTCATTGGGAGTGGTACGCATTACATAAGCGTCGTATTTGGCATCTTCGGTGCCCAAAAATCGGTGCCAGAGAACTTTAAGATCAGGAGTGAGCTTAAAGAGGCTGATGCGGGTTGGGTAGGGTTGCGGCCCTAGTTCGAGGACAATATTATCGGTACAGCAAAATATTAAATTGCCATCGGGAAGCATCTCAAGCGAATGCCGGTAGGCCGGCCCGGCACTACTATCGACCACAGGCATATATAAAAAGCTCTTTGTTACCTCTGCTCCTGTGTTCATTTTTAACACGCCCGCCTTTTTGCCTGTGGTAGTTGCATAATCCATCCATAAACCGCTCAGGTAGAATGTTGTATCGCTGATAGGCACGTGGGTGAAAAAACTAAAAAAGATTTCAGGGATTTTTACACGACGTATAATATTCATTTCATTGTCATAATCTACCATGTAGCCACCTATTTTTGAGCCGGTCAAATCATACCAAAATGAATAGGTTTGGTATCCTGAGGTGTCCTGCAGTTGCATAAAATCATAAGGAACTTTTGTGCCATCAGGCTGGTTATCTATCTCAAACCGCGTGATTTCACCCTCTCTTGTTATTTCTGCATAAAACGGAAATGAATTGGTAGCACCGGTTGCTGACAAATAGACGAACTTGTTGTTAATAAATTTAACCTGGCCAGCATACATGCCAACGAGAAAAGCAGACATGTTAAATCTCATTTCATAACTATTAATCTCCTGCATATTGCTGTCAATTTTTTTCAATAATAGATAAGGGTATTCTTCCTGCCCAAGCTTTTTGCCCCAGCCAATAACAAAAAGCGTATCTTCAATAAAAAAAAGATGCGTGAAGGTTTCCCAATGACTTGAAGAATCACAAATAGTTAAATGATTAATAATTTCGCCTTCCGGCGAAAACTCATAGATTTCATTGGCATAAACAAAAGAATTAATGTCGATAGAATTAACAGTAAAAACTATGTTTTCGTTTGGCTTTACCAGCATATCAAAGGGATAGTTGATACTGTTGGTGCCTGTAAAGATTTCAAAAAATGACGTCTGAGCACTTAGGTGCAAGCAGCCAAACATAACTAATAAAAGTGCTATTTTTTTCATAAGTGTGATTTTTAATTTTTTAGTTTTTTAAAAGGGAGAGGGGTTTCCCCTCTCCCTTGGTGAATTCACCTTAAAATTATCTGTTACAGGATTGTTTACCTCTTTCTTGCAGCCAGCAATCACTGCTGCCAAAATGATAATTGAAACGATTATATTTTTCATAAGTCGATAATTTTAAATTGATAAAAATTGAAAACAAAAAAAACGCAGTTTTTAAGCCGCCTTACTTCACCACAATTTTTCCGCTTTCGTTCAGGCCATTTTGGTTTGAAACACGATAAACATAGGTACCTGCCGGGAGGCTGGAAATATCGATGTTGGCTTTGTTGGCCAAAAGCGTTTTTTCCAGCATCGTTTTTCCGTTGATGTCCGTCAGCGTAAAGGTGGCTGAAGCGTAAGCCAGGCTATATTCGACATAAACAACATCGTGCGCCGGGTTAGGAAATACAACGGCCTCGGTAGAGTTGACTTTGTGCAGCGCATCGTTGGTGCCGGTGATGAGGCCATGCTTGTCGGTTTTGATGAACAATGCCGACATATCATAGAAGTTAGTCCAGGGTGCCGGGCTGTAGGCTGCAAGAATTACTATTTCACCTTCACTGTTAACGTGCACCTCATAAGCGTCATATTTGGCGTCAGGTTCACCGATGTAGCGGTGCCATATTACTTCGAGATTGGGTGAAAGCTTAATGAGGTTTATTTTGGCAGGTTGAAGTTGGGGAAAAAATTGAACCAATATGTCACCAGTAAAACATAAAATCAGGTTGCCATCGGGTAACACTTCAATAGACTGCCGGTATGCCGGACAAGCGGCCGAATCAAGGTAAGAGGAATAGATAAATGAATTTAAAACTGTGGTGTCATTTTTCATTTTTACAAGACCTGCCCGCCAGAGACTATTAGAACCCCATTTCATCCACTGTCCGCTAAGATAATAAATCGAATCATTTAGCGATTCATGGGTAAAGAAATTAAAGAAATCATAAGGCAAAGGTAAATAGTTTTCGAGTTCAAAGTTGGCATTATACTTACCAATAACTCCTGAAAAGTCGGGGAACCCGATCAGCTCAATAACACCTATGAAGACTTGAAAAGCCCCGTCTGCTTTCACGTCAAAATCGTAAGGAGTGATTATGCTGCCGTCAAGCCCTTCTGCTTTAAAGTTAAGAAGTTCGCCTTGTTTGGATACTTCTATATAAAAAGGCACAATCGAACTGGAGCCATAACTATTCACATAGTAAAACCTTCCATTGGCGTACATGGCGCGGCCATGACCCACGCCATAAGAGTATAGCTCTTCTAACCATATCTTATATTCGTCGATGAGGTTGAGCTGCAAATCCAGCTTTTGCATTCTAAAAATGGTATTAGAGATGTTTGGTTCTGGTATTTTGTACCCCCAGCCAAGAAGATACAGAGTGTCATTCAACAGCAGAAGATGGGTGAATTCTACATAGTCGTGTAATGAGTCGGCATAGCTATAACTATTCACAACTTCTCCTGCCGGGTTTAGCTCACGAATGATGGTAGTATATAGCTCCGAGCCGTCTTCGGGCACGGAGCTGAACATAAACAACATATTGTTATCGGGCTTTATCAGCATATCCTGCGGAACATTAAATATTTCAGGCCCTGCTGATTTAACTACAAATCCATCCTGTGCATTTGTCATGACAGGTATTATACTTAGTATAAAAATTGTAATCAAAAAATTTTTCATAGTAGTTTAATTTTAAAAAAATTAAAGCGAATCAGGCGGGTTATAGCTTGTGCTTAAAATCCAGAATCAGCTTTTCAAGATTCTGATTGCTTTTATTATCTGTTACAGGACTATTTACCTCTTTCTTGCAGCCTGTAATCACTGCTGCCAAAATGATAATTGAAACGATAGTATTTTTCATAAAAATATTATTTTGATTTTTAAACTAATAAAATGCTTCGAACATCTTCACGAAGTTCGTTGTATTGGTTGGTTGATGCAGGCGGACTGTGGTGGCGCTCTGCCGCGTTCACACACACACACACAGCATTGCGCTGTTGGCGCGGCACGCCGGTGTAGCATGGTGTTTTCGTGCTATGACAATTCGGAGCCATAATCTTTCATTATTTTTACGGGGCAAAGCTACGAAGAGTTTTTTATCCTACAAAACAAAAAATATCCATTTGGGTGTGAAATATGTCACACCCCGCACCCCACATTATCCAGCTTTTCAAACTGCTAAAGTTTGGCGGTTGCAAAGGCGAATAATCAAGCAGGCTGGAAGAAATCGCGAAATAAAAAAACCCGGAGGTTCTTCCGGGTTTATAATTTTTGTTTCTATTTATCAATCGCCTCCGCGACCGTGGCAGTTTTTGTATTTCTTGCCGCTGCCACAGGGGCAAAGCTCGTTGCGACCAACTTTTTTCTCCACTTTAACGGGTTGTGGCTTTTGCTTTTGCTGCGTGTTGCTGTGCGACTGCGAGAGCAGGTCGTCGCGGCCTTCTTGCAGGCGTCGGCGGTCGGCACGGCGGGGCAGTTGCGCCTCGCGCACGTTGGCGGGTTCCTGTATGGGCAGGTTGGCTTTTATCAGGAATGAGATGATAGCGCGGTTGTTGCGTTGTATCATTCCTTTAAAAAGCTCAAACGATTCCAGCTTGTAAATCAGCAGCGGGTCTTTTTGTTCGTAGGTAGCATTCTGCACACTTTGTTTCAGTTCGTCCATCTCGCGCAGATGCTCTTTCCAGGCTTCGTCGATAAACGACAGCACGATGCTTTTCTCGATGGCCAGGGTTATTTCGCGGCCGCCACTCTCGTATGCTTTTTTTAGATTGGCCACCGCCTGCCGTTGCCGCATGCCATCGGTGATGGGGATGGCGATGTTTTCGTAGCGCGATTCGTTTTCGTAAACCTGCTTTATGACTGGATAAGCTTTTTCGGCAATGAGTTTCATTTTGTTGCGATAAGCAACATACACATGGTCGAAAAGCTGGTTGGTAAGGTTGTCTTTGGATCCCTCCGAAAATTCTTTTTCGCTGATGGGCACGGTAAGCGCCATATCCTTGAGCACTTCCAGGCGGAAACCTTCGTAGTCGCCGCTGGCAGTGTAGTCGGCTACGATTTGGTCGCACAGGTCGTACATCATGTTTGAGATGTCCACGGCCAGCCTTTCGCCGTAAAGGGCATGGCGACGTTTTTTGTAAATCACCTCACGCTGCGAGTTCATCACGTCGTCGTATTCGAGCAGCCGTTTACGGATGCCGAAGTTGTTTTCTTCTACTTTTTTCTGTGCCCGTTCTATGCTTTTGCTAATCATCGAGTGCTGTATCATCTCGCCTTTGTCGATGCCCAGCCTGTCCATGATCTTCGAGATTCGTTCGCTGCCAAACATACGCATCAGGTCGTCTTCGAGCGAAACGAAGAACTGCGAGCTTCCAGGGTCGCCCTGACGTCCGGCTCGACCGCGCAACTGACGATCCACACGACGCGACTCGTGGCGCTCGGTGCCGATGATGGCCAGGCCGCCGGCATCTTTTACGCCTTTGCCCAGCTTGATGTCGGTACCACGGCCGGCCATGTTGGTGGCGATGGTCACCTTGCCGGGTTGCCCGGCTTCGAGCACAATGTCGGCTTCTTTTTGGTGCAACTTGGCGTTGAGGATATTGTGTGGGATTTTGCGGCGTTGCAACATGCGGCTCAGCAGCTCCGAAGTTTCCACCGAAGTAGTTCCAACGAGTGAGGGGCGTCCTTTTTCTACCAATAGTGCAATCTCATCGATTACCGCATTGTATTTTTCGCCTTTGGTTTTATACACCTGGTCTTCGCGGTCGTCGCGGGTGATGGGGCGATTGGTGGGAATTACCACCACGTCGAGTTTGTAGATGTCCCACAACTCGCCGGCTTCTGTTTCGGCGGTACCAGTCATACCCGCCAGCTTTTTGTACATGCGGAAGTAGTTCTGCAATGTAATGGTGGCGTAGGTTTGTGTGGCAGCTTCTATCTTCACATTTTCTTTGGCCTCAAGCGCCTGATGCAAACCATCGGAGTAGCGACGCCCTTCCATGATACGACCCGTTTGCTCATCCACAATCTTCACCTTATTATCCACAATAATGTATTCCACATCTTTCTCGAAAAGCGAATAAGCGCGCAGCAGTTGGTTTACAGAATGTACGCGCTCCGACTTTATCGAAAACTCGCTGGTGAGTTGGCTTTTGCGTTGTATTTTTTCCTCTTCGGTAAGGGTTTGCTTGTCCATCTCGGCAAGCTCCGATCCCAGGTCGGGCAGCACAAAGAAGTTGTTGTCGTTGTACGAACCACTCAGCAGGTCGATGCCATTATCTGTAAGCTCGATGCTGTTGTGCTGTTCTTCTATTACAAAATACAACGGATCGTTGATAATGTGCATGTGCTTGCTTTGCTCCTGCATGTAGAAGTTCTCGGTCTTGGTCATCAGCGATTTCATGCCGGGTTCGCTAAGGAATTTTATGAGTGCTTTGTTTTTGGGAAGACCGTGATGGGCACGCAGCAATAGCTCGCCGCCTTTTTTCTGATTTTCATCGCTCACGTTGTCGCCATCGAGGAGTTGTTTGGCTTCCGCCAATATTTTGGTCACCAGCGTGCGTTGGGCGTTGTATAATTTCTCTACGTTGGGACGCATCTCGTCGAAGAGTTGATTGTCGCCTTTGGGTGTTGGGCCGGAGATGATGAGCGGCGTACGGGCATCGTCAATCAACACCGAGTCCACCTCGTCCACGATGGTGTAGTTGTGTGGGCGTTGTACAAGCTCTTCGGGATTTCCGGTCATATTGTCGCGCAGGTAGTCGAAACCAAACTCGTTGTTGGTTCCGTAGGTAATGTCGCAGTTGTAGGCGTGGCGACGGGCTTCGCTGTTAGGCTCGTGGCGGTCGATGCAGTCAACCGTTAGTCCGTGAAACATAAAAAGCATACCCATCCATTCGCTGTCGCGCTTGGCCAGGTAGTCGTTTACGGTAACAAGATGCACGCCTTTGCCGGGCAAAGCATTAAGATAAACTGGCAAAGTAGCCACCAGAGTTTTACCTTCGCCGGTAGCCATCTCGGCAATTTTCCCTTCGTGTAGCACGATGCCGCCGATGAGCTGCACATCGTAATGCACCATGTCCCATTTTATCATATTTCCGCCGGCCATCCACTGGTTGTCGTAGTAGGCTTTGTTGGCCACGATATTTACATGATCATATTTGGCAGCCAGGTCGCGATCCATCTGTGTTGCCGTTACTTCCACAGTTTCGTTGTCTTTGAAGCGGCGCGCTGTTTCTTTCATCACCGAAAAAGCCTCTGGCAATATCTGGAGGAGGATTTCCTGAGTTTTCTCGTAAGTGGTAGTTTCGAGCTTGTCGATGTCTTCGTACATTTTTTCTTTCTGATCCACGTCCATGTCAGGATCGTTCTCGATCTGTAACTTCATCTCGGCGATGCGGGAGGTTTCGGGTTGGATGTACTCGGTGATGCGTGCTTTGAACTCATTGGTCTTGGCGCGCAGCTCATCGTTAGTCAGGTCTTTGATGGTTTCATAAGCCGTCAGCGTTTCGGCGAGTATAGGATTGATGGCTTTAAGATCGCGATCGGCCTTGTTGCCAACTATTTTCTTCAGAAAAGTTTTGAACATAAAACGATATTTTTTAAGAATGGACACCTAAACCAACAAGTATGCCTTTTGCAAAATATGGTTCAGTATCTTGATTTCTTGCCATAGTGGCACAAAAATGCACGGCAAAAGTAATTGAATTCGTAAAATTAAGGCAAAAGGCAAATCTAAAATCCCAAATCGTAAATCCCAAATTGAATGTGATGGTGCGATAGTTTCGATTACCTGGAGAGGGATAATCCGTCGGGGATGAAGAGCGAAGGGTCGCCGCCATGGCGCAGGATGTCGCGCACCACGGAGCTGTTGATGGCAGTATATTCGGGCAAAGTGAGCATGAAAACGGTTTCGATGGCGGGATACAATTTTTTGTTGACCTGTGCAATGGAGCGTTCAAACTCGAAGTCGGCGGAAGTACGCAAGCCGCGGAGGATGTATTGTGCACCCACTTCGCGGCAGTAGTTTACCGTTAATCCCTCGTAGGTGTCGATGGTTACCTGCGGATAGTCTGCAAAAACTTTACGGATGAAGCCGGTTCGTTCTTCCACCGAGAAGTAGTTTTTTTTGTCCTGGTTGCTGCCAATAGCAATGATGATCTGGTCGAACAGCGACAGAGAGCGCTTCACAATGTTTTCGTGTCCGCATGTAATCGGATCGAATGAACCCGGGAAAATAGCAATTCTTGACATATAGTTTTTTTGTGGCAAATGTAAGATTAATCGTGGGTTGGTTGTTCTTTTCCCACATCGCAAAGCTATCGGGATTTCTCCGATCGGTCGGGGCAGTTAGCCTCGTCCAAACACCGGCGGGCAAATTCCACAAATCAATAAAGCAAATTCCAAAAACGCCATGATTTTAAACCTCTAACCTCCAATTTCCAACTTCTAATCCCTCGTCCAAACACCGGCGGACAAATTCCAAAAACGCCGTGATCTCAAACCTCTAACCTCCAATTTCCAACTTCTAATCCCTCGTCCAAACACCGGCGGACAAATTCCACAAATCAATAAAGC
>SABY01000116.1 GCA_009928785.1 Clostridia bacterium
AAGGAGAAGGGGAGCGCCGGCGCACTGGCCGCTGCTGAGGGCGGTTTTGGGCGGAAGAAATAAAACCTTATTTCTAATCAATTAACCTTAGTAGAAAAATTCAACATCTCGCAACAACCTTATTATCTTATTACATTCAACCCAAATCAAAGTTTTACCCTCCGCGATTTTGACACAGAAAAACAAATTGATAAAAACAGGCTGAATTTTGTAACATCAAATGCAATATTTGGCTTAAATTTGCATTTCATTATGCAAAAACTGGCCTAATGTACAAAAGAGCACTTAGCGCGACAATCGAAAAGTGGATTACCAAAAAAGAGATAGTAATCCTTTATGGCTCCCGTCAGGTAGGGAAAACAACCTTGCTTAAAACAATTTTTAAAGATACAGCCGGAGCTTTAATCCTGAATTGTGAAATTCCAACCATTGCCAATATTCTTGAAAGCAAAAACCTGGATTCCATCAAAACACTATTTTCTGGCAATACTATAATTGCTTTGGATGAGGCGCAGAAGATTAATGAAATTGGAAGCATCCTGAAGCTAATTTATGATGAATTGAAACAATACAAAATCATTGCCACCGGTTCGAGCAGCTTCGATCTCGCCAATCAAATTGGAGAACCATTGACCGGGAGAAATGTAAAATTTATCATGTATCCGTTATCACTTTCGGAAATTGCTGATACCAAAGGCTGGTATTGGGTAATTAATAACCTGAATAACTTACTGGTCTTTGGCAGCTATCCGGGAATTATAGATTTAGATTCTGGTGATAAAAAGAAGATGCTGAACGAATTAAGCAGCGATTATCTCTACAAGGACATTCTGATTTATAAGCGGGTTAAAAATCCATCGGTTATCAGGAAATTACTAACTTCTTTGGCTTTGCAGGTTGGTTCGCAGGTGTCGGTAAATGAATTGTCTAATATGCTCAAAATTCCCAGAAGTAGCATCGAATTGTATCTTGATCTGCTGGAAAAAACATTTGTTATTTTTAATCTTGGCTCCTACAGTACTAACTTGCGCAACGAAATAAAAAAAAACAGAAAATATTATTTCTACGACAATGGCATTTTAAACGCTTTGACCAATAACTATAATCCGGTTACTGCCAGGAAAGATATCGGGGTGCTTTGGGAAAACTTTTGCGTAAGCGAATACATCAAACAAAATCATAACAACAACCGATACGCTAACCTCTATTTCTGGCGCACGTACGATGGTGCTGAGATTGATCTTGTGGAAGAAATGAATGGAGGACTTAAAGCTTTTGAGTTTAAATGGAGTAGTAAGCGGAAATCCAGACTACCGGCATCTTTTGCTGAAAAATATGGCGTGGAAAAGCTAAACACGATTACACCACAAAATCTACATGAATTGATTCGATAATACTCATTTTAGATAGCCACCTTTTATCGACACATGTCTAAAGTGAATTAATTAGCCTTGCCTAAAAACTTTTCTGATAGATCACTGCCAGCAACGTTTGCCCCACGGCCTTTAAAGTGGCGGGTTCGATCTGTGTAATGTCGTCGGAGGTGGTGTGCCAATGGTCGTAAAAAGTGCCATTGACCGAACCCGGCTCCAGATGAATGATGTTGAGCGTGGGAATGTTGGCGATGGTATTAACAAAATAATGATCGTCGGTGATGTAGGTACCTTTTTCAAAAACGAAATAATCTCCATAACCAGCCGCTGCTGCGGTTTCCCAAACACGCTTGGTGATGTCGGGCGCATAGTACATCGAAAAGCCTTCGAGCGGAAAGGTGGCGTCGGCAGCGCCCACCATATCGAGCAAAATACCATAGCGCGCATTGTAGTTGGGCTGGTGCGGATTGGCCGACCAATGCTGTGATCCCAGCCCCCACGAGTCGCTACCCTGATCCGTCTGGGTGTCCTGCGGCGGACCATAATCTTCCAGATCAAACAAAATAATATCTATGCCCCTGCTCACCGGATGCAAATGCAATTGACGCGCTAATTCCATCAGTACACCGGTTCCGCTGGCGCCGTCGTTGGCGCCGTCGATTGGGGTTTTATGATTGGATGCGTCGGCATCGTGATCGGCATAAGGCCGCGAATCGTAATGTGCCGAAAGAAAAATACGATTTTTTGAGCCGGGGTTGTAGGAGGCGATAATATTTTTACCATTAAAAATCCTGTTATCATACACCCGCGTCACAAAATCCTGCACCAACACCGTGTCGGCCCATTGCTGCAAAGATTGAGTTATCCAGGCTACGGCGGCAGCATGGGCTTCAGTTTCTGGTACCCGCGGGCCAAAATCGACCTGTTGTTTCACGTAAGCATAAGCGGAGTCGGCGTCGAATTGCGGAACCTGCAAAAGCGGCTTCTGCGTTTCCACACTACTGCCCGCCTGCTGCCGCTGCTCATTATTACACCCTGCGGTAATCATCACCATTGTTGTCATTACCACCATCAACTGAAGTGAAATGGAAGCGACGAATTTATTATTTAAAGGTTTATTTTGTATCATTTTTTAAACTGTCAAACGCCGAAAGCTCTGGTATTATTTATTGTGCGTAGATCATTGGCAGCATCTCTATAACCCTGCCCTGATTTCGGCAAGCTGGTTTGGACAAACTCAACCACTGCAACCACCCTATCCTCTTATCTCCGTGGCTACTTTGTCGGCCAGGCGGCTGGCGCCAATGCGGAAATATTTCTTGTCGAGCCATGCCTCGCCCAGGATTCCTTTTACCAACAGGTAATATTTTATGGCCTCGTCAGCATCAGCTATTCCGCCCGAAGGCTTTATTCCAACCATTTTCCCGGTTTTTTCATAAAACTCTTTGATGGTTTCGAGCATGACGAACACTGCCTGCGGGGTGGCTGCGGGGAGCGTTTTTCCGGTGGAAGTTTTCAGAAAGTCGGCGCCGGCGTTGAGGGCTATCTCGCTGGCGCGCCTGATTTTGTAAACTGTTTCCAGCTCACCGGTTTCCAAAATCACTTTGAGCGTAGTGTTGCCGGCAGCCAGGCGCATAGCTTCGAGCTGTGCCTGCATCTCGTTGCATTGGTTGGCCAGCAGGTAGCCACGGGCTATCACCACATCCACTTCGTGGGCGCCGGCCTTCACGGCATATTCCACCTCGGCGCGTTTTATCTCCGTAGGCGCTTGCCCGTGTGGGAAAGCTCCGGCCACTGTAGCCACTTTTATGCCGGTGCCCTCAAGCTGTTTGCGTGCCTGTGCCACAAAGGGCAGGTAAAAACATACTGCAGCAACATTGGGCAGCCCCGATTCATTTTTTGCAAAACTCTGCGCATGTTCGCACATTGTAAATATTTTAACTCCTGTGTCGGTACCTTCGAGCGAAGTGAGGTCGATACAGCTCAAAATGGTTAGGAGTGCGGTGGCGCGTTCGTTTCCACTCACAGGTTTGGAGGTAATTGCGGAAGCCTTTTCGGTAATGGCTTCAAACGAGTATTCGTAATTATTAAAAGCTATCATAGTTTTGATTTTTTTGTTTCAGAAAATACTTCACGAAAGTCGTATTTTTCATCGACTTTTGCTGATATCGAAGTTTGTAAATTTTGTCGTGGTGTCGAAGTCGTAAGCAGGATATTCGTAAACGGGAATGCGTGGTTCGGTCATGCCGATGCTATAACCCCAGAGGTTTTCATACTCTGCCAAATCTTCACCAAGCGCTTCGAGCTGCCGCAAATATTGCAACATCGATTTGCTTTCGATGATTACCACGCGACCCATTTGATGGATAATAGGACTGTGGCTTCGGTTTTTGTCATGGTCGAATTCGAGGATACGCCTACCGTCGGCCGTAATGCCAATAACTCTAAAACGCAGGCTTTTCCCTACGCCGGGCATATTAAGAACGTTGCGGTCAGTAGCCAGAAAGGGCAAGTTTTCCTGGCGCCGCAGCTCGTCGATCCGGCTGACCATCTGCTCCGCCTGCAATGGAAAATCGGCAATTACATCATAATATTCAAAAGGAATTTCCCCAAAACTTTTCTCTTCTACTTGCTCCTGCACGGCGCGGGCATTCGTGGCAAAGTTGAATTTGTTTTCCTGGTAGCCTTTTACCGTAAAGGTATAATAAGTGAGCACGCCAATGTCGTTGAGTGTTTTGCGCAGTTTGGCAGAGTGGCCGCGAACGGAAGCCGCTGTGGTAAAAACCTGCTGGTTGGTAACGATCCACCCTGCCGACAGCAGGCGGACAATGGCCAGCTTCACTTCGGGCGTGATCTCCATAGCGCTTACGAAATGGGTTTGTATTACAAATTGCGAAAAGCCAACACGGGAAGCTTTGGCTTTGAAGTCGGCGAGGATGGCCGTGAGTTCGGGCGTGATGCGCTGTGGTATATAGACCGGCAGGCGCGTGCCCAAACGGATGCGCATCATCTCGGCGTACTTTTCGCCCTGCGGACGTTTTTTGTTTGCTTCTATTTTGCGACAAGCCATATCGTAAACGCCATCGAGCAAGAGTTTGATGCTTTTGTCGGCGCTCATCAGGGCATCGCCGCCGGTGATGAGGATGTCGCGAAGTTGCGCATCGTTTTCATAATAATCGAGCAGCCGGCGCAACTTCTCCGGCCATTTTTCTTGTGGCTTTAGTTCGTGGAGGTCAAAATTGAGATGGCCACTCTGGAAGTCGTACATGCGCTGGCACGACACGCAAAGGCCACCACACGCGCGACCTACCGTGTCGGGGATAAGGATGGCAACTTCAGGGTAACGGCGATGGATATTATGATGTGACGGCAGCAACCATCCGGCAGCGTTGGGTTGGCCAGGCTGCACGGTGTCTTCTTTTTCCCAGGCTACAATTTGTCCAAATTCATCAATCAGTTCGCGATTCACAAATACATAATCACGAATCACCTGGTCGGTACCCGCTGTCACACCCGAGGGCTTCACAATTAGTAGCGAAAGATAATAAGGATTTACAAAAATAGGGATGCCCTGCTGCTGTGCTTGTCGCAATGTATTCATCGTTTCAGCATCAAGCGAATCGTCGAGCATTTCGTTGAGCAGTTCGGGTGTACGGATGGCAAATTTTAGATGAAAATGGATGGTATCCCACCATTGTAGTGCTCGTTGCATTTTTTGCCCGGCGCTCATACCTTCATCAAATTTGTAGCGCTCACTTTTTATCAACCCTTTGTCGATCCTGTTGATGATGACCTGAAGGATGCGCTCGCGATTTTGGCGTCGCATTTCAGTTATCTCACTTTCGAGACCCGAAGGATGGCGGTTCATCCAGATTTCGAGTGTATCTTTTTCGGGAAGCTGCCGCTGTGTGGTGCCATTATACTGCCTGAACAGTTGCAGCATATCTCTAAAATAATCCTCGCTGCCGCCACCGCGTCCATTTTTTATTGCCTGCCACAGTGCATCGAAAGGACGGTTGATTACAATACCCCCATGGAGATTCAGGTCGTCGAATTGGCGACCGGTGTGGTCGATATAGTCGAGGATACGAATAGCGCCAAAGTCGCGCCAGGTAAGTTTGCGATATGCTTGCCGGGAGGCTTCTTCCCGGTTGAAAAAAGCCATAGCTATTTTTCGGTTGCTGAGAAACGCGTAAACATGTCGGCGCAGCTCCTGTGCTGCTTCATCGGGCGACGATGCGTTACCGAAAATAGCTGCAATAGCGGGATGCTCGTCCTGCAGGCGTTGCAACATCCGCTGTGCCTTCATTCCTATAGCTTCTCGTGGATTGTTGGTTATGATCATTAACTTCAGTTTTTCTGGTAGTAGTAAGTTAGTGGTATGCAGAGATGCTGATGCGAGAGACACCGGCAACGGAATATGTAGAGACAAACTAACCGAATCCCGCGCTGGTGATGACTTCACGAAAATAATGTGGCGCTCTCCCGCAAAAAACATTGCAAAGATACGGTTTCCCGAAAAAATATCCAAACTGCTACCGCCACGGATTGGAGCATTGGGTGCACTGGTTCAAATAGAAACGAAAAAGCCAATTTTTTAAAGTGCCTAACATTACCTTTTTTGCAAAATAAGAACAGTATCGGCTCTTGAAATTTGTATGTGTTTTAAAAATAGGTGTTCACTGCAAACTCAAACTGACTGATAAAGATTTCTTTAATTTTGGAGATATTATTCTGTTCGTAAAACAGCAGCATAGCTTTTTTGTAATCAATCGAATCCACCGTTCTAAAGGATAACGGACAATGTTTTGCATGCATCAACAGGGCATTACTAACTATCCGGGCGGTTCTTTTGTTTCCATCCATAAAAGGCTGAATGTATGATATTAATACCAATGCCAACAGTGCCTTTTCAAAAGCACTGTCCCGGCTATTGATTACCACACACGCCTTTTGCAATGCTTCTGAAATTTGAAATTCATTATCCAACGGCCGATAGTTTGTGCCGGAAATACCAATACGCCTCTTTCTTAGATTTCTTTCCACGGCAAGGTCCTTAACCAACATGCCGTGAATATCCTCAATTGATGAAACGCTTAATGGAAAAAGGTAATCCGGGTGGTTGATAACAAAATCCAGCGCCTCCTTGTGATTTAACAACATGATCGCTTCCTCCATGGTCTTTCCTGCTGCGGTTTGCTTATCTTTCAGAAGCTTTTCGGTTTCCAGTAAAGAATAAGTATTGCCTTCAATCTGCGAGGATTTCCAACTCAAATCAATTGCAAGCCTTTCAAACTCCTTATTAAAAGCAATTTCTGATAACTGCGCTATGTTATTGGTAAAGCGTTCCTGAATCTTATCAAGCTGTGATAGCTCAGCATCTGTAAAAACACGATACTTTGCAAAAACCTCCAGAATCGAGAAACTGAAGCCCTCCATAATTGACCTCTCATCGATTTCCTTTGCAAAATATTGATCAATATCGAGTGGCTCAATTACTTCAAATAGAGGTGAAATGAGATACCTTGTTCCTTTGCCATTTCCTTTTGTTGCCAGGTAGTTGAGTGAAATTAATTTCGATAAAAGTCTTTTTAGGGTAGCATAACTTACCCCAATTTCCGCTTTATCAAATATCTCTTTTGAAGAGCTTTCGCCGAATTTCTTGATAAAATCAATTATTTGTTGTTCCCTGTAGCTCATCATTTATTATCTTTTGGCTCACAAAGATAATACATGTGGCTCAAATAATTCAGCTTTTTGAGCTGCATTGGCATATTAAATGAGCTACAAATTCATTTTTAATGAAGTCAGATGTTTGTTCGGTTTCATCAGGGAAATGACTTTATCTGTCGAAAAAACAATACACATTTGGCTATGGATTTAGCTTTAAATAATTATTTACACCGAAACTAAGCACCCACCACCCACAGAAAAGTTGCTACTTTTGGCGATCCTTTTTTGTAAATAATCCTGATATAAAATACAATGATAAAACCCGGAAAGACGCTTGTTTTATTAATGATTGCCAGCGTGACAATGCTAATGATGAGCAGTTGCAACCAGCCTGCTGCCAACACCGACCAACTGGCCGATGCAGTAAAAGTGCAGGCTAATATTTTTACCGTCGATTCGCACACCGATACGCCCATGTGGCTCATGAACGGCGACTTTGACCTAAGCCAACGGCACGATGCCGCCGCCCACGGCAGCAAAGTAGATTTGCCACGGATGACCGAAGGCGGACTGGATGCCGTGTTTTTCGCCGTTTTCCTGGGGCAGGAAGCACGCACACCCGAAGCCAACCAACAGGCTATCGCGCACGCCAACCGAATATTCGACTCGATAGATGCACAGCTACAACGCATCCCGGAGCTGGCAGCCATTGCCACTTCACCCGACGAGGCGCTGCAGTTGAAAAATGAAGGCAAAAAAGCCATCTTTCTTGGCATCGAAAACGGTTACGCCATCGGCAACGAGATGGAGCAAATAGGAAAATTCTATGATCGCGGCGCGCGCTACATCACCCTGTGCCACACCCGCAACAACGATATCTGCGACTCTTCCACCGACTCCACCGAGCACCATGGTCTGAGCGAATTTGGTCGCCAGGTAGTGATGGAAATGAATCGCCAGGGCATGATGATCGACGTGTCGCACATTTCCGACAGCAGTTTTTATGACGTGCTCAAAGTTTCGACGCAGCCGGTGATTGCCTCGCATTCTTCCGCCCGCGCCATCTGCGATCATCCGCGCAACCTCTCCGACGACATGCTGAAAAAGCTGGCAGAAAATGGCGGCGTGGCGCAGGTTTGCATTTTGAGCGATTATGTCAAAACCATGCCCCCCAATCCGCAGCGCGATTCTGCGCAGAACGCTTTACGCGAAAAATACAACAACTTCGATGGCCTCACCGACGAACAGATGGATCAGGCACGTACCGAGTGGTACGAGATCAATAAGAATTACCCGCCCAACCTGGCCACGCTCGCCGATTATGTTGATCATATCGATCATATCGCACAAGTGGCCGGCATCGACCATGTGGGCATCGGCACCGACTTCGACGGTGGAGGCGGCGTTATGGGATGCTTCGACGTGTCAGAAATGCACAACATTACCAACGAACTGCTACAACGCGGCTACACGGTGGAGGAAATCGAAAAAATCTGGAGCGGCAATTTATTTCGTGTGATGCGACAAGTGCAGGCTGCACGAGCAGTGTGAGTGTTGCGGAAGTATTGCTCATTTTATTAATAATAAAAATCCAATCACCCGATGAAACAATATCTCGACCTGCTCAATCACATCCTCACCCACGGCGCGCGTAAAGAAGACCGCACAGGAACAGGCACGCTGAGCGTTTTCGGCTACCAGATGCGTTTCGATCTGTCGGAGGGCTTCCCGGTAGTTACTACAAAGAAGCTGCACCTGCGCTCAATCATCTACGAGTTACTGTGGTTTTTGCGTGGCGACACCAACATCCGCTACCTCAACGACAACCACGTAACGATTTGGGATGAATGGGCAGACGAAAATGGCGACCTGGGGCACATCTACGGTTACCAGTGGCGCAGTTGGCCGGCACCCGATGGCTCCGCTATCGATCAGATAACGCACGTCGTCGAATCCATAAAAACCAATCCCGAATCGCGTCGTCACCTGGTGAGCGCCTGGAATGTGGGCGACCTGCACAACATGGCGCTGCCGCCCTGCCACATTCTGTTTCAGTTTTATGTGGCTGACGGAGCACTTTCGTGCCAGATGTACCAGCGCAGTGCCGACGTGTTTTTGGGCGTACCCTTCAACATCGCTTCTTACGCACTGCTGCTAACGATGGTAGCGCAAGTAACCGGACTCAAGCCCGGCACTTTTGTCCATACTTTCGGCGACGCGCATATTTATCTCAACCATATAGAACAGGCAAAACTGCAACTGACCCGCACGCCGCATCCATTGCCAAAGCTGGAGCTTAACAGCCAAATCACCAGCATTTTTGATTTTAATTATGAAGACATTCAACTGAATGATTATACCGCACACCCGCACATCAAGGCGGATATTTCGGTGTAGATGTAGAAAATAGAAGTTAGAGGTTTGAAGTTAGAGGTTTGAAGTTAGAAATTAGAAATTAGAGTTTAAAAAAATATGATTTCGATTATTGTAGCAATAGCGCAAAATAACGCCATCGGCAAAGACAACCAGTTGCTGTGGCACATTTCCGAAGATTTGAAACGATTTAAACGCCTTACCTCCGGTCATAAAGTAATCATGGGACGCAACACACTGCTCTCGCTACCGCGCTATCCGCTGCCCAACCGAACCAATATCGTCATTACCGACCAGCCGGAAGAGAGTTTCGACGGATGCATCATGGTGCAATCTATCGATGAGGCAGCGAAACTTTGCCAGGATCACGAGGAATGTTTCGTGATGGGTGGCGCCTCCATTTACCGGCAATTTATGCCATTGGCCGACAGGCTCTTCATCACGCAGGTGGACAAAGATTTTGACGGCGATACATTTTTCCCGGCTATCGACCCACAAGTGTGGGAGCTGACTGAAGAATCAGAGCCTGTTAAAATGGACGACGGAAGTTTTAGCTACTGTTTCCAAACCTGGGTGCGCAGATAGGCTTGCATTATAAAGCAACAACCGCTTTGTACTTTTCAAATTTGTGTGTTGGTGTTTATTTTACAAAATCCCGCTCTTAACGCTCGGGTACAAATCCGACATATCTCCGTTGTTGGTAATAAATCGTTAATAAAAAAATAATCGTTATCTCGATCAGAATGTTTCAATTTGCAGGTTCATTACAAAAGGATAAAAGCAAAGCGCCGTCGGCGCAACGGGCATAGAATGGAATCAGAAGAAAATCTCAACAAACAACAGGAAGAGTTACACCCCGAAACTAACCTCGGCCACGATGGTAGCGGAAGCGAAAGCACCTACAAAACCATTGCGCTCGAGGGCATGTACCAAAGTTGGTTTTTGGATTACGCTTCGTACGTAATTCTGGAGCGTGCTGTGCCTGATGTGCTGGATGGGATGAAACCGGTACACCGACGCATACTGCACGCCATGCGCGAGATGGACGATGGACGCTACAACAAAGTGGCAAACATCATCGGGCAAACCATGAAGTACCATCCGCATGGCGACGCCTCCATCGGCGACGCATTGGTGCAACTGGGCCAGAAGGAACTGCTTATCGACACGCAGGGTAACTGGGGCAACACCCTTACCGGCGACAGCTCTGCAGCGCCCCGTTACATCGAAGCACGCCTGTCGAAGTTTGCACTGGAAGTAGTTTTTAATCCTAAAACCACCGAATGGCGCGATTCGTACGACGGGCGCAACAAAGAACCTGTGACGCTGCCCGTAAAATTTCCGCTGCTGCTGGCACAAGGCGTCGAAGGCATTGCTGTTGGGCTTGCCTCCAAGATCGTTCCGCACAACTTCAACGAGCTTATCGAAGCCTCCATCCGCTATTTGCAAGGCAAAGATTTTGAAATCCTCCCCGACTTCCTCTTTGGTGGCATGGCCGACTTTTCGAAGTACAACAACGGGCTGCGGGGTGGTAAAATAAGGATACGCGCGCGGATACAACTGACCGACAAGAAAACCCTCACCATTACCGAAATTCCTTTTGGCACCACCACCACCAGCCTCATCGAGTCGATAATTGCTGCCAACGATAAAGGCAAGATTAAAATCAAAAAAATCGACGACAACACCTCCGACAAGGTGGAGATACAGATACAACTGGTGCCGGGGGTTTCGCCTGATCAAACCATCGATGCACTTTATGCCTTCACCAATTGTGAAGTGTCGGTGTCGCCCAACTCGTGCGTTATCTATCAGGGCAAGCCACACTTTATGGCTGTGGATGAAATACTGCGAATTTCGACGGATGACACTGTACGTCTCCTGCGCCTTGAACTTGAGATACAACGCGAGGAGCTTGAGGAGCAGTGGCATTTTGCTTCGCTCGAAAAGATTTTTATTCAAGAGCGGATTTATCGCGACATTGAGGAGAGCGAAACGTGGGAAGATGTTATCACCACCATCGACAGCGGATTGACGCCATTTAAAAAACTATTCAAACGCGCCATCACCCGCGACGACATCATCCGCCTGACGGAAATAAAAATCAAACGCATCTCTAAATACAACTCCTTTAAGGCCGATGAGCAAATTCTTGGTATCGAAACCAACCTGGAGGAGGTGCAAAACCACCTGGACAATCTCATCGACTATGCCATCAACTATTTTAGGCAAATACGCAAAAAATATGGAAAAGACCGCGACCGGCGCACCGAGATACGCAGCTTCGACACCATTGAGGCTTCGCTGGTGGCTGTGGCCAATGCCAAGCTCTACATCAATCGCGAAGAAGGATTTGCCGGCATAGGTTTGAAAAAGGACGAATTCGTTTGCGATTGCTCCGACATCGACGACATCATCTTTTTCCGCGACGACGGCACCTTTATGATTACACGTGCCAGCGAAAAGTTTTTTACCGGCAAAAACGTTATTCACATCGACGTTTTTAAACGCAACGACGAGCGAACCATCTACAATATGATATACCGCGACGGACGTGGCGGCAACAATTACGTGAAGCGTTTTGCTGTGATGGGCGTAACACGCGACAGGGACTATAACCTCACGCGTGGCACCGAGGGAACCCGCGTGCTATATTTCTCGGCCAACCCCAACGGTGAGGCCGAAATAGTGCGCATCAATCTTCGCCCCAAGCCACGTATGAAAATCACCACAATCGACTACGATTTCAGCACGCTGGCCATCAAAGGCCGCGGCTCACAGGGAAATACGCTCACCAAACACTTCATCCGTAAAATTGTAAAAAAAGAAGAGGGCATCTCCACCCTGGGGGCCATCGACGTGTGGTTCGATCCCAGCGTGAAGCGGCTCAACAACGACCAGCGCGGCAACTTCGTGGGTGCTTTTGAGGGCGACAATAAAATTTTGGCACTCATGCAGTCGGGCGATTACCGGCTCACCAATTTCGACCTTTCTACGCACTTTGATGAAGACCTGCTGCACCTCGAAAAATACGACCCCGACACCATTATCACCGCAGTTTACCTGGACGGAAGCCAGAACCTCTGGTACATCAAGCGGTTTAAGGCAGAGGAAACCGATAAGAAAACGCGGTTTATCTCCGAGCATCCTGAGTCAAAACTTATCCTCGTTACCACCCAACAACGCCCGGTGCTGCAGGTGATGATGGATGAAAAGAAAAATGAAAAGGAGGCCGAAGACCTGGTAATTGTAGCTGATGAATTTATTGGCGAAAAAAGCTACAAAGCAAAAGGAAAACGATTGACTAATCTTGCTATTAAAAAAGTAAAATGGCTTGAACCATTAGCCGCTGAGGAAAAAACTGAAGAGTCAGAAGTGCCGGAAATAGAAGAGCCGGAAGAAGAAGAAAATATTGGCTCTGTCGGTAATGATGCGGCCACAATAGAAGCTGAAGAAACGAAGAATACTACCACCTCGCCGCCGCCATCACGACGAAAAACTACTGCCAAAACAAAACCAGATCAGCAGCACGATGGCAAAGAGAAAGGTGCGGGAGGCCAGGCGCAGATGTCGCTGTTTGATTAAGTGGAGTAACAGAGGGGATGATACAAGTTTAAAGTCGCTGTGGAAAATAATTTAAACTTCGATGGAAATATTAACTTTTCCACCTAAGCCTTTTCGACAATTTCATACAACGTCTTGAGCGTTAAATTGCTTCCATTGTTTCAGTATGGGTCGCCTTGCGTTGACGCCGGAAACCCAAATTCTCCCTATGATCCTGATGAAACGATTGCGGATATTGGTTACTACTATTACGACCAATTGACTTCAACTGCTGAATGTC
>SABY01000117.1 GCA_009928785.1 Clostridia bacterium
AGTTGCAAATTTCTTTACAAAAAACAGGAACAGGGATGGTTTTTGGGAATTGTGGAAGATGGCATATTAAGTTATGAAGAAATAAAATATTTAGATGACCCAATCATGGATTTGTCTTTTGCTGATTACAATCATATAGTTTGGTATGATCCGAAGCGCAATAAGGTAAGTTATCGGATGATTCCGTGATGCGTCTTCCCCGCCCTTTAATTAAAACAGATAGAAACCTCATCCGGATTGATCTGCCCAGAATGGGTTTCAGCACTTTGCAGAGGCATAGTAAAATTTGTACGCTTTTGTTAACTTCTTCAAAGCAAACAAAAAACCCGCATCAACGAATGAGGCGGGTTTTTTGTTTACAGTTTCGATGGAAATTCTACAGCGTATTTTTGCTGTTGAGATCATCAAAGGCAATCTCCAAACGGCGGATGATGCTTTGCTCCGCTTCACGCAGCCACTTGCGCGGGTCGTAATATTTCTTGTTGGGTTTGTCGTCGCCTTCGGGGTTTCCTATTTGCCCCTGCAGGAAGTGTTCGTTTTTCTTGTAATAATTCATCACGCCTTCCCAGGCAGCCCACTGCGTATCTGTGTCGATGTTCATTTTTACAACACCATAACCGATGGCTTCGCGGATTTGCTCTTGTGGTGAACCGCTGCCACCATGAAACACAAAATTGACAGGATTGGGTTCGGTATGATGTTTCTTGCTGATGTATTCCTGCGAATTTTTCAGGATTACCGGCTCCAGCTTCACGTTGCCAGGCTTGTAAACTCCGTGTACATTACCAAAAGCGGCGGCAATGGTAAAGCGGTGGCTAACGGATTTGAGCTGTTCGTAAGCGTAAGCTACCTCTTCGGGCTGGGTGTAAAGTTTTGAGCTATCCACGCCCGAATTGTCCACGCCGTCTTCTTCACCACCGGTGATGCCCAATTCTATCTCAAGCGTCATTTCCATTTTCTTCATGCGCTCCAGGTATTTTTTGCTGATGGCTATGTTTTCTTCCAGCGGCTCCTCGCTAAGGTCGAGCATGTGCGAGCTGAAGAGTGGTTTACCGTGTTGCTTGTAAAATTTCTCACCTTCGTCGAGCAGGCCGTCGATCCAGGGCAGGAGTTTTTTGGCAGCATGGTCGGTATGAAGTATTACCGGCACACCATAGAGTGCGGCCAGCTTGTGTATGTGCATGGCGCCGCTCACTGCTCCGGCTATGGCCGCTTGTTCGTTTTCGTTGGAAAGACCTTTGCCGGCATAAAAAGCGGCGCCACCATTCGAAAACTGAATAATCACCGGCGACTTGGCTTTGGCTGCTGCTTCCATCACCGCATTCACCGAGTTGGTTCCCACCACGTTTACAGCGGGTAACGCAAAATTCTTACGCCGGGCTATTTCAAAAATCTTTTGTACATCGTCGCCGGAGGCTACCCCGGCATTTACCACTTCTAATACTTTATCTGACATAACTTGAATTATTTAAAGTTTGAAAATAAGGATTTTAGATTGCAAAATTACAACTATTCAATGATCGCTATTGCGAATAAAACATTAAGATTGCTTAAAGTAATCGGTTACGAAACGATCGATGAGGCGGGGTATTGCAAACCCATGCAGTTGATCAAGCCGAACCCGGCGTAAGTTCACATCGTCATCGTTAGTGAACGCTCCATTTGCCTGAATTACCAGAAATCGCGCGTGCAACCGCTGGTGTGTGAGTTGGTGTGTGTAAAGCCGGCTGGTGTGTAAGATTACAAAGTCGTTGTCGGGGATAATGTTTTTCCATTCGGGCAACTGAAGTAATTGCTCCGGAGATATTTCCGCCTGTGTTTCTATCACCGGAAAGGTGTAAAGCCCCTGCCAGATGTCGCCGGCAGCGCGTTTGGTAAGCAACACCGAAGGCTCATCCTGGTTTTTGTGAAGCACCACCATATAATAAAAGGTGCGATGCCGGATTTTTGGTTTGGTTTTTTTTCGAGGAATTGCATGTACAAGCTGTTGCTGATGTGCTGCGCATTTATCAGAAAAAATACATAGGCTACAACCGGGATTGGCGGGGATGCAGTAGCAGGCGCCAAACTCCATCATGGCCTCGTTGAAGGTGCCGGGGTCTTGGGCAGGCATGAGTTGTTGCACCAGTTCTTTTACAATTTTAATTCCTGCTGCGCTGTCGATTGGCTCGGCCATAGCAAACCAGCGGCTTACCACGCGCAATACGTTTCCGTCGATAGCGGGTTGCCGCTCACCAAAAGCTATAGAGGCAATAGCCGCAGCAGTGTATGGCCCTACTCCCGGAAGCTGCAGCAGATCGTTGTAATTATCAGGAAACTGGCCACCATGCTTTTGCACAATCATTTGCGCAGTGGCGTGCAGATTGCGGGCACGTGTGTAATATCCCAATCCCTGCCAAAGCCTGAGTACTTCGTCGATATCGGCAGCAGCCAATGCCTGCACCGTTGGAAACCGATTCACAAAATCATGGTAGTATTGCATGCCTTGCGCCACCCGCGTTTGTTGCAAAATTACTTCGGAGAGCCAAATTTTATAGGGATCGCTGGTTTGTCGCCAGGGTAAATCGCGGCGGTTCAGGCGGTACCATGTAAGCAATCGTTGGATGTCGGGCATAGTGCGTGGATTTGTAGCGACTGGCCTAACGATTATGATGTGCAATTTGTTATTTGTTCAACAGCTTGATTCTGAACATGAACACAAATAGGTAGTGCGATCCTAAAATTTAAAATTCTTGTACTATTTGACTGATAATCATTTTTTTAAAAATTTCGTAAAATGATGCCTGATAAGAAAATATTATATATTTGCACCCCTATTTACAATTCTAACAATCAAAACATTAAATAGAATCATGACAAAAGCAGAAATTGTAGCAGAGATTGCAAACAAGACAGGAATAGAGAAGCTGGTTGTTCAAACCATCGTTGAATCCTTCATGGAGTCGATTAAAAATTCGATGATCAGTGGCGAAAACGTTTACCTCAGAGGTTTTGGTAGTTTTACTATCAAAAAAAGAGCAGAAAAAACCGGACGTAACATCTCTAAAAACACCACCATTATTATCCCGGCCCACAACATTCCTACCTTTAAGCCGGCAAAAACATTTGTAAACGAAGTTAAAGATAACGTTAACGTAAAATAGAAAGGACGCACACAATGCCAAGCGGAAAAAAAAGAAAAAGACATAAAATGTCAACCCACAAGCGCAAAAAACGCCTGCGGAAAAACAGACATAAAAAGAAATAATTTTTAACCTGTCGTAAAAATTATTACATGATGTCATTGTGTGATGGCATGGTGTAATAATTTTTTTTTTAAAGCAAGCCGACAAGTTCTAAGTTTCAAAAAACGAAAAGACTTTAGATGCGTATTACCAAACTGCACAAAGCGTGGACAGGGATTTAATCATCAATTCAAATTCCTCCGGAGTTGATATTGCATTACTCGAGGATAAATACCTGGTAGAGCTTACAAAGGAAAAATCCAATAAAAAATATTCGGTAGGCGACGTCTATCTGGGCAAGGTAAAGAAACTCATGCCCGGGCTTAATGCTGCATTTGTAAATGTTGGCTACGAGAAAGACGCTTTTTTGCATTACCTCGACCTGGGCCCACAGGTGCGTTCGCTTATAAAATTTACCAAATTGGCCAGCGCGGGCAAGATTCCCAATGTACCCCTGAGCGATTTCAGGCTTGAGCCTGATATTGAGAAAACCGGAAAGATTTCGGATATTTTCTCTGTTAATCAGCCTATCCTGGTGCAAATTGCCAAAGAGCCTATTTCTACCAAGGGGCCGCGTATTTCGTCGGAGATAAGTTTTGCCGGACGCTACCTGGTATTGGTACCGCTGGCCGACCGCATTTCCGTTTCTCAAAAGATTCGCAGCCTCGAAGAACGAAAGCGGCTGAAAAGGCTTATCAAAAGTATTAAGCCCAACAACTTTGGGGTGATCGTGCGCACCGCCTCCGAAAACAAACTGGTGGCCGATCTGGATGCCGACCTGAAAGATTTGCTCAGCAAATGGGACATTATCGCCAATAAGCTCAACAAAGCCGAACCGCCCACAAAGATTGTCAGTGAGCTCGACCGCACTTCTGCCATCCTTCGCGACCACCTCAACGAATCGTTCAACAACATTCATGTGGATGATGCCGCACTGGCCGACGAAGTACGCATTTTTATCAAGCAGATCGCTCCCGAAAAAGCCGGCATCGTTAAACATTACAGCGGTGCCAAGCCTATCTTCGAGCATTTTGGTGTGGACAAGCAGATCAAAAATTCCTTTGGTAAAATCGTCACCATCAAAAGCGGTGTTTATCTCATCATTGAGCAGACGGAGGCTATGCACACCATCGACGTCAACTCGGGGCATCGCGTAAACAAAGAAAAAAATCAGGAAAGCAACTCACTGGAAGTAAATCTGGAAGCTGCTACCGAAATAGCCCGCCAGATGCGATTGCGCGACATCGGCGGCATCATCGTGGTCGATTTTATTGACATGACACAGGCCAAGCACCGCCGTGAGCTTTACCAGCGCCTCAAGGATGAAATGGCCAAAGACAAAGCCAAGCATTCTATTTTACCTCCCAGCAAATTTGGTTTGGTGCAGATAACCCGCCAGCGCGTGCGTCCGGCCATGAATATCCAGATTCTCGAAAAGTGCCCCGTGTGCAATGGTACCGGCGAAAGCAAAGCCGCGATCCTTATCATTGATGAGATCGAAAACAATTTGCAATACCTTTTGCAGGAACAAAACGAGAAGAATATCACCCTCATGGTGCATCCTTTTGTACATGCGCAGCTCACCATCGGCTTCCCGTCGGTACGAATGAAATGGATGTGGCGCTACAAACAACGCATCATCATCAAGCCAAGTGCCTCACACCACTTTTTGGAATATCATTTTTTTAATAGCAAAAACGACGAGCTGAAGATGTAATGGTGGCATGCCCATCAGCGAGCTTTTCATAAGCTATAGCTAAATTCCAAAAAGCAAATAAGATAATCCAGGTAGCTCTCAATAGCAAAGTCACAATAACCAAAATCGTCATCCTGGAGATTTATTAAAAAACACGCAACAACATGGAAATAGTCGTCAGCGGCATCCGTCCCACAGGGAACCTTCACCTGGGGAATTATTTTGGTGCCCTCAGCAACTTTTTAAAAATGCAGCAAAGCCATCGCTGCTTTTTCTTTATCGCTGATTATCATTCATTGACCACACACCCTACTCCGGCCGATCTTCATGGCAATGTAAAGCAGGTGCTGGTAGAATATCTGGCTTCAGGCATCGATCCCGAAAAGGCGACGCTTTACATACAAAGCGACCTGCCCGAAACCGCCGAGCTGTATCTGCTGCTCAACATGAATGCTTACATGGGCGAGCTGGAACGAGTGACGACTTTTAAAGAAAAAGCGCGCAGTCAACCCGAAAATATAAATGCCGGATTGCTCACTTATCCGTCGCTCATGGCTGCCGACATTATCATTCACAAAGCGCAGAAGGTGCCTGTGGGCAAAGACCAGGAACAGCATCTGGAGCTGACACGTACTTTTGCCCGACGTTTCAACCGCATGTACAACCATGACTTCTTTCCGGAACCAACGGCCTACAATTTTGGCGAAGACCTCGTAAAAATTCCCGGGTTGGATGGCAGCGGAAAAATGGGGAAATCAGAAGGCGAGGGCAACGCAATTTTCCTGGCCGACGACCCCAAAGTAATCCGCAAAAAAGTGATGCGCGCCGTAACGGATACTGGCCCCACCACTCCCAACCAACCCATGACCGAGGGTGTAGCCAACCTTTTCAGCCTGATGCGCATAATGTCAAAACCCGACACCGTCGATCATTTCCTGACCGAATACAACGGCTGCACCATAAGATATGGCGATTTGAAAAAGCAACTCGCCGAAGACATCGTTAATTTCACAGCACCTATTCGCGAGCGAATTCAGGAATTGGCTGCCGACGAAAAATACCTGTCGCAAGTCGTGAAAACGGGCGCCGAAAAAGCACACGAAAGCGCCGGCAAAACCATCAGCGAAGTACGCGAGATTATTGGTTTCAGGAAGTTTTAAAAGGTGCAGGCTTATTAAAATTGTCTTATTTCAACTCATTTGCGTAAAGCTATTGGGGAATGGAATTCATCAATTGGGTTTAGTATTTTAAGACCCCCTCTAGCTCCCTCCCGTTTAAAGCTGGACAGGCTCTCAAGGAGGAGAATGCCACCACACGGGCCAGCAGTTCGGGTTTCGCAAATTGTGTAAGGTGTTTTCATCATCTTATTGTTGGTTTCGGTTATAGTACTTTAATTGCTCCGAAACCATTCACAACAATAATTATCAAAATCTCAAATAGTACTGGGTGGTTGCTATTTTTGAAAATTGTTGCCTGAAATTTATTTGTTATTTGTCTTTTGTTAATTGGAACTTTCCCATTGATGGCTGAGGTTGCAACATCCGATGAACTGAAAGCATTCCCAGACTGTTTGATTTAAAAAATAGATTATGGCGCAAAATATCGAAACTGCTGTACAAAAGGAAAAGGTAGTACTTGTTGGATTGATTACCGGAAAGACCGATGAAACCCGCATGGGAGAATATCTCGACGAGCTGGAGTTTCTTGTGGAGACTGCTGGCGGCATCCCCTTGAAACGGTTCACTCAAAAACTCGATCGCCCCGACACGCGTACTTTTGTGGGTTCGGGTAAGCTGGAAGAAATCCGCCAATATGTGGTTGCCGAGGAAGTGGATTTGGTTGTTTTTGATGATGAACTGGGCGCTTCACAGATCAAAAATATCGAAAAGGTTTTGGAGGTTCGCATCCTGGATCGCACCAATTTGATCCTCGACATCTTTGCAAGCCGGGCGCGTACGGCACACGCCAAAACGCAGGTAGAGCTGGCGCAATACGAATATTTGCTTCCGCGCCTCACACGCATGTGGACGCACCTGGAACGCCAGCAAGGCGGCATCGGAATGCGCGGCCCCGGCGAAACAGAAATTGAAACCGACCGCCGCATCATCCGCGACAAGATAAGCCTGCTCAAGAAAAAACTCGAACTCATCGACCGCCAAATGGTGGAGCAGCGCAAAAGCCGTGGCAACATGGTGCGCGTGTCGCTGGTGGGATATACTAATGTGGGCAAATCTACCATCATGAACCGCATGGCCAAGGCCGAGGTGTTTGTCGAAGACAAGCTCTTTGCCACCCTCGACACTACCATCCGCAAAGTGGTGATCGAAAACCTCCCATTTCTGCTCACCGACACCGTTGGTTTTATCCGTAAGCTCCCGCATGGATTGGTGGAATCGTTTAAATCGACGCTCGACGAGGTGCGCGAAGCCGACCTGCTGCTCCACGTTGTCGATATCTCGCACGCCGATTTTGAAGAGCAGATAAACGTGGTGAACGAAACCCTGAGCGAAATTGGCGCCGCCGACAAACCCACCATCATGGTTTTCAACAAAATGGATGCTTACACCTGGAAAACAAAAGATGCCGATGACCTCACAGAAGCTACCGACGAAAACGTAACGCTGGAGGAACTCCGCAAAACCTGGATCGCCAAAAGCAACGCGCCGGCAATATTCATTTCCGCCAAACACAAGCAAAACTGGGACGCATTGAAAACGCTCATTTACCAAAAGGTGAAAGAAATTCATGCCGCACGCTTCCCGTACAATAATTTCCTTTATTAATACTTTTATCAGGCTAATAAAAAAGTTGCTTAGCTGATGAAGCTCCACAAAAAACACCTTTACCTGCTGTCGCTGTTATCGGCGTTGCTGCTCACTGCCGGCTGGCCGATGTACGGCTTTCCCTTCCTGCTTTTTGTAGGATTTGTCCCGCTGCTTTTCGTCATCGATCAGTTGGATGCGCGTCCGGAAAAGTTCCACCGGTTCAGTAGTTTCCAGTACAGCTATGTCGCTTTTTTCGTTTGGAATGCCCTCACTACCTGGTGGATTTGGAACTCTACGATATTTGGTGCAATCATGGCGGTGCTGATCAACAGCATGTTTTTCGCGCTTGTATTTATGATCTTCCACCTTAGCCGGCGCAGCTTTTTCCGCCAGTCCGATGCTATTTATCTGCTTATCATTTATTGGGTAGCTTTCGAATACTTTCATCTCGACTGGGATTTGTCGTGGCCGTGGCTTAACCTGGGCAACGGCTTTGCCATGTACACGCCCTGGGTGCAATGGTACGAATACACCGGCACACTGGGCGGCACACTCTGGATACTGCTGGTAAATATCTTAATTTATCAGATCATCAAAAATATCCTGCAAAACGACAGCCGCCGCAAACTCATCGTGAGCTTATCTAAAATTTCTTTTGTGATTATTACTCCAATGATTATTTCGTGGGTGATGTATCACAATTATGAAGAAAAAGGTGAAGTTGCCGAAGTCATCGTTACGCAGCCCAACGTTGATCCGTGGTCGGAGCAGTTTGTGCTGCCGTCGAGCAAGATGATAGAGATGAATCTGAAACTTGCCGACTCGCTAATTACCCCTGAAACGGATTTTGTGGTTTCGCCCGAATCAGCCATTCAGGAAGACCTGTGGCATGCCACCATTGAGCAGTCGCGTGCCGTAAAACAGATACACGGCTTTCTCGACCGCCATCCGCAGGTGAGCGTGGTAATCGGCGCCTCCACCTACCGGCTGTTTGCCGAAAGCGAGCCACTCACGCCCACAGCGCGGAAGTTTGGCGATGTGGATAAATATTACGAAGCTTTTAATTCGGCTCTTTTTATTAATAAAAATGAACCTGTACGGCTCTATCACAAATCCAAGCTGGTGCCGGGGCCAGAGAAGATGCCCTTTCAGCGGCTTCTCAGCCCGTTGCAAAATCTGGCCTTCGACCTGGGTGGAACAGTGGGAAGTCTGGGCTATTCAAAACGGCGCGAAGTTTTTAAAAGCCCCAACGGAAAGTTTACCGTTCCGGGCATCATCTGCTACGAATCTATTTACGGAGAATTCACCGCCGGATTTGTAAAGAATGGCGCCAACCTTATCTTCATCATCACCAACGACGGCTGGTGGGGCAATACCGCCGGCCACCGGCAGCACTTTGCCTATGCCCGCCTGCGCGCCATCGAAACGCGCCGCGACATCGCCCGCTCGGCCAATACCGGAATCTCCGGCTTTATCGATCAACGCGGCGACATCGTGCAAGCCTCCGAATACCGGCAGCCTGCGGTGCTGCGGGCACAATTGCACGCCAACAACGAACTTACCTTTTATACCCGCTACGGCGACTACCTCGGTCGTATCAGCGGTTTCGTAGCCATTTTTATGGTACTGATTGCTTTGGTAAATGGTGTTTTAAAAAAGAAGAAATACAATAGAGAGGTTAGAGGGGAGAGGTTAGAGGGGAGAGGATAGAGGGGAGAGGTGAGATTTGAGTAATATTGATGAATTCTTCTGGAAATTTAAATAGAGAAAGACAATGAGAGTAAACCTAAAATTAGCTATTTCATTATTTTTAATTTTCTGCAGTATTACAATTGTTGGACAGGATTTTTCGAAGCCTAAGAAAATAAAGGCGAAAGGAAACTATATTCATCGTCCGACTATGACTATTTTTCCTGAAAGCTTTGATTCATTTCAAAGAAAGAATATTTACTCGTTCGAGAAGGACAAAACAAATATTGGGGTTACTTATGAAAACCAACAACTCCAAGCACAATTTTCAATTTATGTTTATCCTGCCGGAGAGGGTGTAGAAGGAAGGCTAAGAAATGAGTACCAAAAATCGATGCAATCGATGGCCAATTTATCAGAGAATGGAATTCTTGCAACTCAATTTGCTGTCCGGAAAGAAGGAGAAAAGTACACTTGTAATGGATTCAAAGCAATTGTTGCTCCTGAAGAGAATAGATACAACTCGCTAACATTATACGAATGCGGGCAATGGTATTTAAAAGTCAGAATAACGGCATATCATCTTGATACTAATCAAATTGCTTCCCTTGAGCAAAAAATTTACTCGAAATTTGACCCAACAAAATTAACTGCAACAGCCCCATTGGGCACCAAGGTGACTGTCTATTATTCAAAAGCTGCCTTCCGCGATTCAGTTTTATTAGGTTCTGCTATGGGTAGTGCACTTAAAAAAATTGAATGGGCGGAGGAACATGTCAAAGAAAGCGAGAGAGCATCAGGTTTCCCTGACTTGTATTTGACACTTCAAGTAGAATCCCTTAAAGCATTTATGGAATTCCAGCACAGATTTAATTATAAAAAGAGTGATTTTACAAAAGAGTATTTAAATGAACTGCAATTGATTTCGGCTGCTGGATTCCTTGCCGAATTAATAATGGATCAATTGGGAATGATATTGATAATGCCTGAAGATACTCCTTCAAAATTTGAAGAATACGAAAAATGGAAACAGAGCAATAAGATTACCATTGACCTAAATCAAAGGTTTTACTTAATTTCCTACGGACAGGATAAATAAATATTCACTCCTCCGGCTGCGCTATTCCAAAAGAGTCCCTCAACTTTTTTAAATCTGCCAATGGGATGCCTTCGGCCTGGAAGCCTGCATTGCGGCAGGTAAAGAAGATGTCGGCTGATTTTTCGGCGATGTCGATCAAGTCGAACGCCTCGGGGGCGTTTTCGCCAATGGCCAGGCAGCCGTGTTTTTCCCACAACACCACTCTGTGTTTTTCGAGTGCGGTAAGCGTAGCCTGTGCCAGGGCATCGCTACCGGTTTGCAGATAGGGAACAAACCCCAATCCTTCATGGATAAAAATGCACGTTTCGGGTTGCATGCTCCACAAAATGTTGTTGATGACTGACTGGCTGCAAAACTCCCGGATGTGCGTCATGGCAATGAGCCGGTTGGGATGGGTGTGGATGATGACTTTCTCCGGGCGATTTTCGGTGCACAATTTCTCATGGATGGCAAGGTGCACGGGTAGCTCGGAGGTGGGAGCGATTGTTTTTATAACTTCAGGTTTTAATAATTGCCGGTATGCTTTGCCACCATCGATGATATGAAGCAAGCAGATATTGGCAGCAATGTCCGTCGCTACATCGCGCATGCGCGATCCTGTAGCCGTTACCAAAAGCAGTTGGTTGTTGAGATGTGCGAAAGTGTGCGACAGCGATACCGGCGCTTCAAAATCAAACTCATCGGGCAGCTCATCATAAAAACGCGTGACGTTGTACGAAAGATTTCCGGCGTTACGCTCGGCCCATCCTTTGTCCCACAAATATCCGGCAACCGTTGCTATCTCTTCGCGTATTTCGGGAATTTCGGCGATGCCTGCTATAAATTCTCTCATGATTTTTTTTGGTGTAAAGATAATTTTTTAAAAACCCCAAACCCCAAACCCCAAACCCCAAATTACAAATTAATCACAATCATCAAATCCCAAATAGTCAGAAGGGGAAGAATGCCAGCGCACGAGCCACAGCAGTGGATTGTGTGGCCGGTCTGGCGGAGAATGCCTGTCCCGATTATCGGGAGGCTGGGGATAGGTTCATGATGCGTTTGGAAATTTTATCTTGTGTAATTCGAACCCGTAATCTTTTGTTTTAACGAATTTTAAAAACACTTCCTTCCAAAATCCTTGTATTTTTGCCACCAAATTGTAAAACAAACATTTAACACAAAAAGACAATTATTTATGGCAGTTTTAACAGGAAAAAAGGCGCCTCTATTCGAAGCAGAAGCAGTGATCAACGGCGGCGAGATGGTCGAGAAATTTACACTCGAACAATATATCGGGAAAAAATATGTGGTATTCTTTTTCTATCCGTTGGATTTCACGTTTGTGTGCCCGACCGAAATTCTTGCTTTTCAGGAGCAGATAGAAGAGTTTGAAAAGCGCAACGTAGCCGTGGTAGCCTGTTCTACCGATTCCAAATATTCGCACTGGGCATGGCTTAACACAGAGAAGAAAGATGGCGGCATCAAAGGCGTGAAGTTTCCGCTGGTTTCCGATCTTACCAAAACGATCTCAAAAAATTACGACGTGCTCGACGGCGATTTCGACTATAACGAAGACGGCGAGTTGGAATTTGACGGAACGGGTGTAGCTTATCGCGGACTGTTTCTCATCGACAAGCAAGGCGTGGTACGCCATCAGGTGGTAAACGACATGCCGCTGGGACGCAGCGTAAAAGAAACCCTGCGCATGATTGATGCCTGGCAGTTTTACGAAGAAAACGGCGAAGTGTGTCCTGCCGACTGGCATCGCGGCGACGAAGGTATGCAGGAATCGCACGAAGGTGTGGCCAACTATCTGTCGAATCATTAATTGAAGAAGTGATTTTTTAATAAGCAAAAAAGCCCCAGAGCTGGGGCTTTTTTAATTCAAAAAAAATGAATATCAAAAAAGCAAACACACGGTTTCCTATTCATACGCTTTTAAAAAAACGCTGGAGTCCACGGGCGTTCAATGGCGAACCCATTGAAACAGACAAGTTGCAGCGCATTTTTGAAGCGGCACGCTGGTCGCCTTCAGCCAGCAATGAACAACCCTGGGCATTCATTGTAGGCATCAACGGCGACGACACTTATGAAAAAATCTTCAGCACGCTGGTGGAGTTTAATCAATTGTGGGTAAAAACTGCGCCTGTGCTGGCTCTTTCGCTGGGGCGCAGCATAAGCCTCAAAAACGGTATGCCTGCAGAGTGGTTTAAATATGATGTAGGTCAGTCTATGGCGCACCTCACTTTTCAGGCTACCCACGAAGGACTTTTTGTGCATCAGATGGCCGGCTTCGATCGCGAGAAAGCGCATCAGTTACTCGAAGTTCCCGAGAAATATGAAGTCATCACTGCGTTTACTATCGGGTATCCCGGCGACTACAAAGTGCTGCATCCCAACCTGCAAGCCATGGAGATAGCCCGCCGCGAAAGATTGCACAGCGACGATTTTGTTTTTTCAGGATCCTTTGGCAACGCTGTTGATTGGCTAAAACCCGAAAGATGATTTACGCCTGCCCAGGGTGGTTAAGCTGGTAATTGAGCCTGCCGAAATCAGTCGAAACTAAGCACACCACCATTTATAACCTAAAGTGTATCTTTGGCGCCCGAAATATTTTGGTACTGATTTACATAAAACTGTTTAAAACTGATGAAAAAGATATTTGATGCATTATTCTCGATGCACCTCACCGTGGTATTGTTGCTCATGTTTGCACTGTCGGCAGCCATTGCTACCTTTATCGAAAACGACTACGGAACCATCGCCGCGCGCGTAGCCGTTTACGAGGCCACCT
>SABY01000256.1 GCA_009928785.1 Clostridia bacterium
AAACCCTGTCAGGGTTTACTGCGGCGTCTTCCTTTTGCGGAAGCTAAACTTGCGCTCGGTGCCTTTGAGCAGCCGCTCTACGTTGTGGTGATGCGTCAACGGGACGAAAATCCCTACCATCACAGCAAGCAAAAGCAGCGACAAAGAGTGCGGGTTGAAGAAGATGATGGTCACAAACGGGAAAGTTACCGAGGCGGTGATAGACCCCAGCGAAACATAACCCGTAATTGCCAGCACGACCACAAAAATAACGATGGCCACCAGCACCGCCTGGGGATACAATGCAATACCAACGCCCAGCAAAGTGGCGATACCTTTGCCGCCTCTAAAGCCGGCGAATACCGGAAAGACGTGTCCCAGAACCGCAACAGCAGCCAGCGCAATGCGGAAATGAATCATCGCCAGCTCGCTCATGGTTTCCGGAGCAAAATAGACCGAGAGATACACCGCCAGCCACCCTTTGAAGATGTCGAAGAGCAATACGGGGATGCCCGCTTTGGCGCCCAGCACACGGATGGTGTTGGTGGCGCCGGCATTGCCGCTGCCTTGTGTGCGCACGTCGATGTCGTAAAAAATTCTGCCTATCCATACCGCCGACGGGATGCTTCCGATCAAAAAGGCAGTGATGAGGCCTGCTGCAATCAAAAAATAATATTCCATAGTTTTAATCTTCCTGGTTAGTTTCGTCGCCGCGCCAGGCGCGAAGGATTCTGTTTTTTGTCGAAGATGGCATATTGATGTATCGGTAACCCTGCTCGTCGCCTTTGTCTTTGCGGCTGCTTACCTCTTCGATGAGTATGTTGTTGTAGTCGTTGTTTGACGAAGCCGCTTGCATCAGGTTGCCGCTATATTGAAAGATGTACCACTGCCGCCGGTTTACTTCGATATAAATGGTGAGCACGTCGCCGCTTCGTTTTCGGACAATCTCCATAAAGCCATCAAAATATTTGTTGACAGGCTCGCCGGCCACCATGCTCACGCCAATTTTCCCTTCGGAGATAAACGAGCGACTTGCAGGGTTGTAGCGAAGTGTTACCTGGCTTATCACCAGACTCTTCTTCAATTCGTCGGGCACACGTCGCAAGGTGCCAAAAGTAGATAAGCTATAAATAACTTCCGTTGCCTGTTCGGCGCCAAGAAGCTGGCGGTAGGCCATCGCTGCAGGACCTCCCGAAAGCTTGATGCCGGCAGTGTTGGCTTTATCCAAATCCTGCAACATCAGCGCAAGCGCCTCTGCCTTAAATGGGAAGTCGATGGTGAAAAATGTTTCAAATCGCGTGGAGTCGGGGATGATGTAATGATCGATGTTGCCAAAAGCCTGAAGCGCCACCGCGCCAAAGTCGGCGATGTGAAAAATAAAAAACAGATAAAAAAAAAGCTTTGTTTCATTGCCTGGCAAAATTAATGAAATGAGGCAAAGCACACCCTTTTAAATTATTAAAATGTTATCAACGATTTTTTATCAAGCCTGCATCGTTAAAATTCGCTCATCGTTTTGTAAATTCATTTTATTTTTTTAATGCCTTAGCACTTCAAATCAAAAAAAAGAACTAACCGTACAAAAGAACCAACCGTACAAAAGGATTAGTCTTGCAATGTTAATCATGATGTTGAAAAAGATAAAATATTAAATATTGTTAATATTCTGTATTAAGATCAATGGATATTAAAATTATTATTATATTGCGCACGAATAAAACGTTAAAACGTTAATAAAATAAAAAATGGAGGTCTATTATGAAAAAGGGAAAAATTTGGTGGAGCATAATCATAATTCTTATCTTCACCGCACATAGTGCCAGTGCACAAATCTCGAGACAACAGGCTATCGATACAGTAATGAATCACATTATTGCTATTGACACCGCAACAGTCAATGTTTACTTCGCCAATGAAGTAATGACAAATGAAGACATAATAATACTTTTTAACAGGGACACCGTTTTTTGTCCTTTTGACACAAACTATGTTTTCTTTGTTAATGATTATCCATTTGCTAACTGGGAACATCCTTGCCGAATGCTTTTTATCGACAAGCAATCAGGTAGTCACATTATTGCAGAACAAACTGCTAATCCTTCTGATATAATAGAATTGTACACATGCATTAAAAGGGTTCAAAAACCAATAAAATTCCAGCTACCTCCAGCGGATCCTGATATTATCATAAACAAGGCTAAAATCAATCCTCATTTGTATGCTGTATTGATAGCCGGAGCTCTTAATCCGGAAAATCCTGATGATGTTTATCGGTTCTCAAATGATTTGGCAAATATGTATTGCGCATTAAAGGAAACGTATAAAGACTTTACCCATGCTGGTTATCATAAATTTACTTTAAATGCAGCAAACCTAAAACCGGGAATCTACTATTTATCAATGTTTTCGAATGAATACAAAGTCGACACAAAAAAAATTATAATTACAAATTAAAAATAAAAAAATCATGAAAACAATTCTTTACACTTTCATTTTCCTGATGATGAGCCAGGTGCTCATGGCGCAAATCCTTCACGTGCCGCAGCAATATTCCACCATACAAAACGGTATAGATGC
>SABY01000257.1 GCA_009928785.1 Clostridia bacterium
AGATTATCCTACCAACAAAAGCGGCCTGAAGGATTATCCGCGTTATCCCATTTTCAACAGCAAGAGCGAATCGTATGTCTATTATGATCAGGATTCGGCGTACAAGGAGGCCTACAACCGCGAAAGATTTTATTACAATCTGAAGCCTTTCACGCTCGAGAGCCTGGTGAATGCCCCCACCGAAAATTTGATTTTCGACGGCTATCTCTACTCCGGTGGCATCTTCCAGCCGGAGGTTAACAAGCCCTTGTCGGTAATGCAGGATTACTCGTTGGGTTTTGAAGTTGCCTCGCCACCCGAGGGCTATCCGGTATATCATAATAAAGGTGTGTTTACAGATACGGTGCGTCTGACCATGAGCGGCCTGCAAGGCACCGGAACTATCAAATATCTGAATACTTCTACCAAAGGACGGGATATGATGTTTTTTCTGGATTCGGTGAATGCGGTTGTTGATCGGTTTGAAATTGCAGCCCAAACATCGCCTAAGACGCCATTCCCATCCGTAAAGGGAAAAAATATTGAACAGCGCTGGTGGCCCTATCAGGATACCATGCTGCTGGCTACCACCGATTCAGCTTTCCGTTTGTTTGAGGATAAAGTTAACCACAAAGGCCAACTTGTTTATACGCCCCGCGAGCTAACCGGCTCCGGCACCATGCGGTTTTATGGCGCCACCGCTACTTCCAATCGATATTTGTATGGCAATGATTATTTCGACAGCGACACACTTAATTTAAAAATCAACAGCCTGGACGACAAACAAATTGCTTTTGCCTCCGACCGCTACAGCGCACATGTGGATTTTGATGCCGGAACAGGGTCTTTTGCTGCCACCGGAGGGCGCTCGCAGATAAACCTGCCGCTTACGCAGTATCTTGCTTCAATGGAAAGTTTCGACTGGCACATCAATCGCCGGGAGATTGCGATGCGCAGCAATGCAACTTCCGGCCGCACTGATTTCGACAAGCTCAGCTTACGCGAAATGATAGATGCGGTTCCTGATGGCGCCCGGTTAGTATCGACACATCCGTTGCAGGATTCGCTCACTTTTAATGCTACGCAGGCTGCCTTTAGCCTCGACAGCAACACGCTGGTAGCCTCGGGTGTGAGAATTATTAAAGTAGCCGATGCAGCCATTTTCCCCGGCGACGGCATGGTAAGCATCAAAACCAAAGCACTGATGGCGCCGCTGCGGGCTTCTTCCATTGTGGCCGATACCATCAATAAAATTCATCTGATAAAAGATGCCGACGTAACCATCGAGTCGCGCTATTTCTATCGCGCCAACGGAACTTATGCCTACAGCAACCTGCTGGACGAAGAGCAGATCGTCCAATTCGACAACATCTATGTCGATTCGAGCTACCAGACCGTGGCGCAGGGGCAGGTGCTGCCAGAGCAAAACTTTATGTTCAGCCCGCAGTGGCAATATCGGGGCACCGTAAACCTCAATGCCCGCGATCCGCTGCTCGATTTCGACGGTGCATTTATGCCCAGGCAGGATTGTGATAAGGAAATGGCGCGGTGGGTAAAATTCCGTCAGCGCGTGCAGCCCGACAGCCTGGTGTTTGCAGTGCCAGCCCAACCCGAAGAATATGCCTATAAAAAATTGTACACCGGCTTTTTCCATTCCAACGAAAACAACCGCGTGTATCCTGCCTTCCTTTCCCGCAAAGGCTATTACAGCGACACGTTGATGCTGTCGGTGGAAGGAGCCATTACCGCCCGCAACAAAGGACGCGAGTTTCTCATTGCCGCGCCAGACGATCTTAAAACGCCGCTCAACCTCGATCCGCCCAATCCCTGGATAAAGCTCAACACTGAGCTGTGCCGCTTTACCGCCAGCGGCTCGCTCAACTTTGGCGCTGATTTCGGCGCGGTGGCGCTGCAGGCTTTTGGCAACATCGAGCATTACATCATCCCCGACTCCACGCGCTTTGAAGCATTCTTCACCATCGACTTCCCATTTCTGGCGGAGGCACTTAAGCTTATGTTGCAGGATTTGGACAGAGCCAACACGGCTGGCATCAAGCTTTCAGGAGGGCCGGCAGCCATGGCTTACCGCCAGCTTTTAGGTGAAGAGCACGCTACCGAAATCACGTACAACTTATCTACTTTTGGCACCTTGCGACGCCTACCGGAGGAGCTAAAGAAAAGTTTGGTAATAAGTGAAGTAACAATGCGCTACAACCCGGCAAGTCGTTCGTTTATCTCCGAAGGAAAAATTGGCGTAAGCATGGTGGCCGGTGAGTTGGTGAATAAATATTTTGATGGTTTTATGGAAATCGTCCGCAAACGCAGTGGCGACATCCTTACCATTTATATAGAAATAGACCGGCGGCAATGGTACATCTTTCAATACAGCGGCAACCTGATGCAGGCCACTTCGTCGAACAACGATTACAACACCATGCTCATGGAAGAGGTGAGCAGCCGCAAAAGCAAGGGCGACGAACAGGGCTATCGCTACATTAACATGCCCACTTCTACAAAAAACAGAATTTTGCGCGCCTGGCGCGCAGACGACACTAACCAAGACGAATAAAATT
>SABY01000258.1 GCA_009928785.1 Clostridia bacterium
GTCAGTATGTAATTTGTTTAATCCTTCCACATGGCCGAAGTATTTTTTTTGAAATTTATTAACCTTAATCTGTTCATTCAAATGATTAAACATCATCACGTAGGCCCCGGTAACAGCCCCATTGGTAAACTTGCCGCCACCTAATACCTCGGCAGTGCCGCCCAGGGCAGCGCTTAGCGCTACTTTACTTCCAATGTCCATATTTCCTCCGTATTTCATCATTGCTGAACCACCCAGCGAAGATATGCTTCGGCAGGCATGAGCGTTAAAGGCATTTATGTAAAAACTGTTGTAAATCATACGCTGGCAAAATTATAAAAAAATGAAGGCTCAGCACAGGCAACTTCTGGGGGAACTATTTGTTACCTACCTTTTGTCATCCTTAATATGATCTTCTTTCCTGGCTTTAAATCTTCATAATACTGTTTGTTTAGTTTGCCGAAAGCATCATAGTACCAAGGTTCTATTTTATCTGATTCTTGCCCATAAGCGAATTTTTTAATTGGGATGAACTCTTCCGGCGCTGATAAATAGGGAATGTAGTTTTTTGATGTAATTACAAACGTGTTTTTGCAAAGTGGTCTTTTTTGAATACGATAAACAGTTAAAGGAGAACGCATGATGACCAACCCGGAAAAGGGACCTGCTCCAAATTTGATGGAGTCTAAAGTATTCTTAAACCGGGGATCATGGTGTTCGATTAATTTGGAACTCAAACAACTGTCCACCATAACATTTCTCAAAACAACAAAAAACACATTTTTTGCATTTATGTAGATCATCATGTTTTCTTGGATGTTTGCTTTCACCTTAATTGAGGTTGAGGAAACATACAAAGAATTTCGTTGCTCTTTAAGTTGTGCGAAGTTAAGAACGGGTCTAGATTTAACGACATCATTATATTTGAAGTTATAAAGTTTAGAAATCAAGCTATCCATCAAATATGCCGTAAACTCTATTTGCGCATTGATGGTATTGCATATTAATGCAAACGAAAATATGAGCACTATCTTTTTCATCACTTTTATTGCTTGGGTTTATACCATTCAGGAGGTTCTATTGGCCTTACCTTATTCCAATGTAGATATTCCCTGTAAAGAACAGCAGTTGGCTGCCTAAAAAAGAGCGTAGGCTCAAAAGTCCATGAACCGACACCAATTGTAGTGTGTGTGACCCGAATGTTAAGCTGCCGGGCAGTCTGCCAATCCTGGAAAGAGCCTTTAATAATTGTTGGTTTTCCATTATCGAGTGGGCCATCTTTCACACTATAATGAAACTCCTCAACAAGTATTAGATTAGAAGTCTCAGTTGGTGGGGGTTCTACCCAATAAGAGGATGTTGAAGAGTTGCGAGAATCATGGGGAGATACCCAGTAATACTCATTGCCACTATCATCTTTATAAACAAGTACAGAGGTTTCGTTTCCGGTTGTTGTGGTTTTCTCTGCTGCATTCTTAGCAGCTCCTGTCCTTGTTGGATGCCATTCATGCATCAAATGATTAAACATCATCACATACGCCCCGGTAACAGCCCCATTGGCAAACTTGCCGCCGCCCAATACCTCGGCAGTACCGCCCAGGGCAGCGCTTAGCGCTACTTTACTTCCAATGTCCATGTTTGCTCCATATTTTATCATTGCTGAACCACCCAGCGAAGATACAAAACCTGAGAGAAAGCCGTGCTCGAATTTTCCGCCATGAGTAAGTCGCAGGTCGCTCTGAAACACCCCATGAGCTACTGATCTTGGCGACAAATTTATTAGCACATTGGTCATACTTTCCGTTTTCTAATTTGCTTTTGAAATGCAATGTTAATTCTTCCAGTTCCGCTATTGTCGCAGGTTATTCCGGTTAGCGCCGACTTCATTATGCCACGCCGCACCTATACATCGAAGATTCCGATGGAGCTTACTTCTTCACGATTTTTTTAACTTCGATCAGTCTGGCATTTTGCGTGATATTGAAAAAATAGAAACCGGCCGGATAGCGCGACAGGTCGATTATAGTTCTGACATCAAGGAGCTGTGCAGTTTCCAGTTCACTGCCACTGGAGGATTTGATGCTAAGCAGCATCACCGGCATATTCTGGCGCAATTTCCACGGTAACCTGATTTCCTGTGGGATTGGGATAAATACGAATGTGCCGGTTAGGTTCATTTTCATTGCCGGGACTTGAGAGCGCCAGGTTATCGCAGTCCACCTGTGTAAATTGCATTTGCCCCTGGTTGTTCACGGTGCCGCGCCAGCAGTTGCCATCCGGTGATTTCATAATGATGCCCCGGTCGATGTCTTCGATAAAGATGTCGCCGTCGGCAATTTGTAGTTTTGCTTCTGGCGAACTGGTGGTGCCTATCCCTACATTCCCATTTTCAAATACAAAGTGATTGTTTGTGCTTGTTTTAAACTTAAAATCTGCTTCAGGTTTGGTATAGATGCTGTGGTTGTTATCGCCAAAAAATATCCTGGCAGTATAGGCGCTACCGGTAGGCTGCAGCATAATGGCAGCATCTTCGTTAATATCAGCTTTGA
>SABY01000013.1 GCA_009928785.1 Clostridia bacterium
ACAAAATCATCTTTCTCAAAAAAACCAACACTGGAATTTATCAAGGTTGTTGAGGCCGGAAAAATAGGAAGTTGCATTTGCATAGCTATCTGTTTTTTTGCAAAAGTGCGACTTCTTCCTTTACGAGGCAAACTCCATAACTAATTGATTTATAATTTCAGGGTCAGGAGTTCTGAATCTACAGCATTCAGTTGCATTATTTAGGGTTTGCTGAAAAATACAATACACACTGACCATCAAATCTCTAAAGCAAGATTATTTAATTTTAATATCGCGGTGCGCTGCAACTAAGTGCCACTTGCTATCCATCAACTACAAATAATATCGATGCGCTGCACCTTTATAAGCGGCAGGGCCGCGTAATATTTGTAGAAATTACCTTACCCCATGAAACCACCAAAGGTGCAGCGCACCGAAATATTATTATTCTGAGTTTTTCAGGAGACCCTATTTACAGATAATAAGGTTGCTTTGGGATGCCGGATTTTACTAATTTCATCTCACCCTGCGGCCAAAGGGAGCCAGCGCCAGCGACATCATCTTGAAATGTTGACTGGCCCAGGGAATGCCAATGATGGTGATGGCCAGCAATATGCCAAACAATAGATGCGTGAGCGCGATCCAGATGCCGCCGATAAAAAACCACAGGACGTTCATCACCGTCGAGAGGCAGCCCGGCGCATAGTCCATATATTCTATTTTTTGTCCGAAAGGCCACAGCGCCAAAATTCCCAACTTGAATGCCTGCAACCCGAAAGGAATGCCGATAATAGTGATACATAAAGCCACTCCCGCCAAAATGTATTCGATAAATATGGCAAACCCGCCAAACAGCAGCCAGATAAGATTTCCCAGGATTTTCATAACAACATACCTCTTATTAATAATGAGATGGCGAAAATAGGATTTTTGAAAAACTCAGTTCCCGTTGCCTTTGTAAAGTTCATGTTACAGAATTGGATATGCATACATCTTCCCCATGCCCCCATTTTGCAGTGAAGTCAAAACGCTATCTTTGCGCCTCTTTTTTTATAAAAATTATCGGGACAATGCTTACTGACGAAACAAAGGATTTTAAAAGAACAACGGTAACTTCGGCGCTGCCTTATGCCAACGGGCCACTCCACATCGGCCACATGGCCGGCGTTTATATTCCTGCTGACATCTACGTGCGCTACCTGCGCAGCAAAGGCGAGGAGGTGCTTTTTATCGGCGGCAGCGACGAGCATGGCGTGCCCATCACCATCAAAGCACGACAACTGGGAGTTAGCCCGCAAGACATCGTGGACAAATACCACACGATGATCCGCGATTCTTTTGAAGAATTTGGCATTTCCTTCGACGTTTATTCGCGCACCTCCGCACCAATCCATCACGAGACAGCATCCGCTTTTTTTAAAAAACTCTACGACCAGGGCAGCTTCATCGAGAAAGTTACCGAGCAATACTACGACGAGGAAAACCAGCAATTTCTGGCCGACCGGTACATCACCGGCACGTGTCCGCGTTGCGATTACGAAAAGGCCTATGGCGATCAATGCGAGAAATGCGGCTCATCGCTTAGCCCCACCGAACTTATCAATCCCAAATCGGCACTCAGCGGCAATGTGCCTGTGCTCCGCGAAACGCGCCATTGGTACCTGCCACTCAACGAAGACGAACCCTGGCTGCGACAATGGATTCTTGAAGGTCACAAAAACGACTGGAAACCCAACGTGTATGGTCAGGTAAAATCGTGGATAGACACCGGCCTGCAGCCTCGTGCCGTTACCCGCGACCTCAACTGGGGCGTGGAAGTTCCCCTGTCCGGCACCCAAGGCAAAGTGCTTTATGTTTGGTTTGATGCACCCATCGGATACATCTCGGCCACGCGCGAATGGGCGCAGCAAAATGGCGGCGACTGGGAGAAATGGTGGAAAGACCCGCAGTCGCGGCTAATACATTTTATCGGCAAAGACAACATCGTGTTCCATTGCATCATCTTCCCGGCCATGCTGCACGCCGAAGGCTCCTATATCCTGCCCGACAACGTGCCGGCGTTTGAATTTCTGAATCTCGAAAACGACAAGATTTCCACCTCCCGCAACTGGGCGGTATGGCTGCACGAATATTTGGTGGATTTCCCCAACCAGCAGGATGTGCTGCGCTACGTGCTAACGGCCAATGCGCCCGAAACCAAAGACAACGACTTTACGTGGAAGGATTTTCAGACCAAAAACAACAGCGAGTTGGTGGCCATTCTGGGCAACTTTGTTAACCGTGCTTTGGTGCTTACGCAAAAATATTACGATGGCAAAGTGCCGGCAGTGGGCGAACTTACAGATTACGACAAAGCTGCTATCGACGACTTAGCCGGCTTCCCCGATAGAATTGGCCGCAGCCTGGAGAATTTCAAGTTTAGGGAATCGCTGGCCGAAATGATGAATCTGGCCAGGCTCGGCAATAAATACCTGGCCGACAGCGAGCCCTGGAAGATTTATAAAACAGATCCCGAACGCGTTAAAACCATCATCAACCTGTCGTTGCAGATTTGTGCGAACCTGAGCATTGTTGCAGCACCATTTTTACCACACACCGCCACACGCCTGGCAGCCATGCTAAATCTTCCGGAGCTGACATGGAAAGACGCAGGAAATGCAAAACTGCTGCCCAATGACCACCAGTTGAGCAAACCGGGATTGCTTTTCGATAAAATAGAAGACGTCGCCATTGAGCAGCAGGTGCAAAAATTGTTCGACACCAAAAAGCAAAATGATGACGCTGCTCCACCAGCCATAGCGGCAAAACCCGACATCGATTACGATACCTTTGCAAGTCTCGACATACGCTCCGGAACCATTTTGCAAGCCGAAAAAGTTGCCAAAACCAAGAAACTCCTCAAGCTCATAATTGATACGGGCATCGACCAGCGCACCGTAGTATCAGGAATAGCTGAATATTTTGAACCTGAAACACTCATTGGCCGCAAAGTGAGCATTCTGGTAAACCTGGCTCCCCGCACGCTGCGCGGCATCGAATCGCAGGGAATGATACTGATGGCCGAAAACCAGGATGGCTCCCTGGGTTTTGTTGCCCCACCTGACGATTTTGCCAACGGCAGTGAGATAAAATAAGAGGTAACAAATCCAGGGAGGACAAAATCATCCTTGCGACCGGGCCCATGAATCGCGCAAAGGCACCGTACGGTTGAAGATAAGATTGCCGGGCGCCGAGAGCTTGTCAACACAAAAATATCCGAGCCGCTGAAACTGGAATTTCTCGCCAGGAATAGCCTCTTTCAGGCCGGGTTCCACTTTGCATCCTTCAAGAATTTGCAGTGAGTCGGGGTTAAGATTTTTCTTATAATCTTCGCCTTCGGGGACATTTTCGGGGTCTTCACTCAGGAAGAGCCTATCGAACATGCGCACCTGTGCATCGATGGCGTGGGGCGCCGAAACCCAATGCAGGGTGCCTTTTACCTTGCGCTGGCTACCTTCGGCACCGCTTTTCGATTCAGGATCATAGGTACAAATTACTTCGGTAATATTTCCCTGGTCGTCGGTTTTGTATTCCTCGCAGCGGATGATGTAGGCTCCTTTGAGGCGCACTTCGAGGCCAGGCGCCAGGCGGAAGAATTTCTTAGGCGGATCGATCATAAAATCTTCCCGCTCGATATAAAGTGTTCCCGAAAAAGGCACTTCGCGCGCGCCGCCCTCCGGGTCTTCCGGGTTATTTTCGAGGGTGAGCATCTCATGGTGCTCCGGGTAATTGCTGATGACAACTTTCAGTGGATTAAGCACAGCCATCACGCGCGGGCTATGGCGGTTGAGGTCTTCGCGGATGCTGTGTTCGAGCAGCGCCACATCTATCACGTTGTCGCGTTTGGCTACGCCCACTTTTTCGGCAAACAAACGCAGCGACTCCGGCGTATAGCCCCGACGGCGCAGTCCCGTGATGGTTGGCATCCGCGGATCGTCCCAACCTTCTACATATTTTTCGTTTACCAACTCCAATAGCTTGCGTTTGCTCATCACCGTGTAGGTCACGTTGAGGCGGGCAAACTCGATCTGTCGCGGGCGGTATTCACCGGTTTGTATCTGATCCACAAACCAGTTGTAGAGTGGGCGATGTACCTCAAACTCGAGCGTGCAGATGCTGTGGGTGATACCTTCGAGATAATCTGATTCGCCATGTGCCCAGTCGTACATCGGATAGATGCACCACTTGTTGCCGGTGCGGTGATGGTGGGCATGAAGAATGCGGTACATCACCGGGTCGCGCATGTGCATGTTGGGCGAACTCATGTCGATCTTGGCACGCAACACTTTCTCGCCATCACGGTATTCGCCGGCTTTCATGCGGCGGAAGAGGTCGAGATTTTCCTGGATGCTGCGGGTGCGAAACGGGCTTTCGATGCCAGGTTGTGTAGGCGTTCCCCGCTGCTGCGCAATAACGGTTGCCGGCTGGTCGTCAACGTAAGCTTTGCCATCACTGATAATTTTCTCTGTCCATTCGTAAAGCTGATCAAAATAATCGCTGGCAAAGAAAAGCCGGTCTTCCCAATCGGCGCCAAGCCACCTTACATCGTCGAGGATCGAATCGACATATTCCTGCTCTTCCTTGGTGGGATTGGTATCGTCGAAGCGAAGGTTGAATTTACCATTGTATTTTTTGGCCAGTCCATAGTTGAGCAAAATAGATTTGGCATGGCCAATATGGAGATAGCCATTGGGCTCGGGCGGAAAGCGCGTGTGCACCCGGTTATTGTTTTTGCCTTGTTTGAGGTCTTCGTTGATAATGGCTTCGATAAAATTTACCGACCCGCTCTGACGCGTTTCCGCATTTTGCTGGTCGTTTTCCGTATTCCTGCTTTCAGTCATAAAACTCAATTTTATTAATGAGTGGTGGATTTTAAATCTTAATACAAAGCAGCAAAATTAGCGTAAAATGGGGGCGACAAATTTATTTTTTATCAAAAAATGAATCGCCGGCACAAAAAATAAGCGACTTCATTGCGGGTAAATGGATCAGTTTTTCTCAAACATTATCAGGTTAATGCCCAACGCTAAACTGAAAATATTGCGAAACTGCACCTCTTTGCTTTTGATCAGATACGACACGTAAAGGTCGTTGGTGGTGGTTTCGGCGTAGAATTCGATGGCTTTGATAAAGGTGTAATCTTTAATATGTTTCCTCACCCTTACACCCATATTAAGATGAACCCTGAAAGCATTGGGAGCATAGTATCCGTCGGGGAAGGTTTTGGGTAGTGTCACAAAAGTATTTCCCGCACCTGAAAACTGGCGGCTTATGGCAATTCCCATCACGGGGGCGAGCATCCATCCTTTTTGCAAATCGAATGTTGCCGGCACCACAATGCCTTTGGCAAAAACATTATGAATGCGTTTGTCGGCTTTTTGTTTGGTGGTGAAGCCATAGCCTGCCACCAGTTCCAGGGTGTGTGCGCGGTTGAGGTAATATCCGGCACCGGCAATGAAGGCGCCGTAGTTGCCGGCATATTGCAGGTTGATGTAGTTGGGGGTCAAAACCCGCTTATAACGAATGATGGTATCCTGCGCCACCACCGGAGCCACGGCGCACATCATCAACAAAAACAAAAGTATTGGGATGAGTTTTTTCGGCATGGCGTCAGAGTTTTTTTGTTTCGAGAATGAGAGTATCGGGCGTAACGGTGAGCGTGCACCAGGTGTCTTTGCCCGGCGACCCAATAACCAGATAAGGAATGCTGTCGGAAAAATAATTTCCAAAATAATGATCGTGATGATGCCCATGGATCGACATCGACACATCGGCAGTGTCCATCAAATTGCGATAAGCATACGTGTTGAGTGGCGTAAATTGGTCAGACCATGGCGGGATGTGTGCAATCACAAACACCCGATCGTATTGGGAGCAGCAAAACAACTCATCTGCCAACCACGGGTAGTCGGGTTCGGCATCGTTGAGTTCCCAAATGATGTTGTTGAAGAATATGAATTTGCAGTTTTTAAAAACAAAACTGTAGTTCTCCGCCCCAAACATATCGTTATAAATATATCTGCCGTTGGCCAGACAGTCGTGGTTGCCGACAGCGGTAAAATAGGGCGCTCTGAGGTCGCTCATTATCTGATGAAAAATGCTGTACTCGGCAATCATTCCGCCATCAGTCATATCGCCACCATGCAGCACCAGGTCGATATCGCCTTCATCATTCATGCGATGTATTATTTCTGCCAGGCTGTTGTAATAAGTATGGCTGTCGGAGATGAGGCCAATCTTAAACGTATCTTTTGCTGCTATTTCTGATTCGATGATGCGCAGTTGCATCAGGTTTTTTTGGTGTGTGTCGCGCCGGTCGTCGGGCACCTTTGACGAATAGGGAGAGTATTCAAACAGCCGCTCACAGCTTGCTGTTGCAAGCAGCAGTAACAGGGCTGCCAGCGTCAAAAGGTAAGTATTTTTCATGGCATCAAAAATAGATTTTGTTTTTTATTTAACAAAATGATTTACTTTTGCCATCCAAAGTAAAAAATTGGTGTCGTGGCCGAGTGGTCAGGCAGCGGTCTGCAAAACCGCGTACAGCGGTTCGAATCCGCTCGACACCTCCAGGAAACCAGCACCAACCCGCAGCTTCACGTTGCGGGTTTTTTTAGCTTTACAATATCAGCCACCCGCTCGCAATCATTACGCACGTTTTCATTAAAAACTACCTTTGCCAAATAAAAACTACGAATTTCATTTTTATGAATAACAAGAACGTTTTCCTTTTTCCTATCGTGGCAGTTGCTATTGTTCTGCTGTCGGGCTGGGGCCATACCGGCCATTACCACATCAGTCAAAGAGCATCGTTGTCGTATAATGAACACATGGCTGATTTCGACCAATGGACAGCCATTCTTGCCGCTCATGCCAGCGATGCTGATGAGCGCAAAAGCATCGATCCCGACGAAAGCCCGCGTCATTACATCGATATCGATAACTATCAGATTTTTAACCAAACCGGGCGCATCCCGCAAACGCTCGATTCTGTTGTTGCGCTGTATGGCAGCTATTTCGTTTACGAACAGGGTGTTTTGCCCTGGGCAACCCTGCGCACTTTCGATTCGCTGGTGAGCTGCTTCGCGCGCTACGATTGGGAAAAGGCCGTGCTCTTTGCTGCCGACCTGGGCCATTACGTAGCCGACGGGCACATGCCTATGCACATCACCCGCAACTACAACGGGCAGTTTACCGGCAACAACGGCATCCACTCGCGCTACGAATCCACCATGATCAACGCTTACATCTCACAGATTACCTACGAAGGTACACCTGCCGAATTTGTGGAAGATGTGCCGGAATATGTCTTTGGATACATTTATCAAAATTATCCTTACGTCGATTCGGTGTTGCTGGCCGACGATTATGCCAAAAGTGTTTCGGGCAATACAGGCTCGCAGGCTTACAAACAGGCGTTGTGGGAATATTCTAATGGCTTCACCACACATCTTTTTAAAAGTGCCTCACATGCTTTGGCCGAATTGATTTACACGGCATGGGTTCATGCCGGATCGCCAGAGTTGGGCTCCTCATCCATTGCCGATCCGCTGGTGGTGCAAGGTATTCTGCTGCGCCAAAATACTCCCAATCCTTTTGCGACAAGCACCAACATCGCTTTTGAGCTGCTGGATCAAACGGATATTAGCATCGAAATTTATAATGCCTTCGGACAACGTGTAGCCATTCCGGCCAATGGTAGTTATGCTGCCGGAAGTCACCATCTGCAGTGGCAGCCATCGGAAATACAATCGGGAATTTATTATTTGATACTCACCACCCCGCTAGGACGCCAAATGCGTAAGATGGTATTGCAATAAAAATGAATACAGAAACCGCAGAGGGAACAGAGAAGAAGGTAATAATTTTCGTCTGCGTCTTCTCGGCGCCCTCTGCGGTTAATTTGTTAAAGACTGCAAATCCTAAATCGACAATCTTTTTATTTTAATCGAAAAGTTTGGTCCACTCTCTTTGTTTGCGCTTTTTCCAGTCGCCTTTGTGGTAAGCATAGCTGATGATAAGTGGCAATACGGAGGTAGCTTCGGCATACACCATTTGTTCGTAAACCGTGTCAACCTTTCCCCAGGAGGCGGCTTCTTTGAGCGTAGAGCTGGAGCAGGCGCCGTCGCGCGGATCGGCTACGGTAATTTGCACAGCATATTTGTGCATGGGCACTTCTTTTCCTAATATTTCGGCGCAGACCACCGTATCCTGAGCGAAGTTTTTGGGCACGCCGCCACCAATCATAAAAAGCCCCGATCCACCGGCGGCCATTTTTATCTTGGTGAGTTCCAGAAAATCTTTCACCGAGTCGATCGACATGTGTTTGTCAGGATTTTCCCATTGGTGTTTCACTAATCCAAATCCGGCGCTGCTGTCTGAAAATGCCGGACAAAAGATAGGCACGTTATGCTCAAAAGCCACTTGTACCAGCGAATCTTTTTTTACGGAATGCTTAGTAAGATAGCGCCCCATTTCGCGGATGAACTCGCGCGATGAATAAGGACGTGGCTCAAGGCTGTCGGCGATTTTGCGTGTGGCTTCATCGCAAGCCTGCAGCTCTTCTTCGTCGATAAAGGTATCGTAAATGCGGTCGATGTACTGCGCGCGCAGCTCTTTATCATCTACGTGCGGAGTTCCGCGGTAATGCTTGTAGCCAAGTGCCTCGAAAAAGTCCATATCTACGATGGAAGCGCCGGTAGCCACCACGGCATCTATCATATTATTTTTTATCATATCCACATACACCTGCATGCATCCGCCGGCACTGGTGCTTCCGGCCAGCGTAAGCCAGATGGTGCAGTCGTCGTCGTTGATCATACGTTGCAAAATGTCGGTAGCCGCAGCCGTGTCACGCGAGGTAAACGACATGCCGCGCATCGCGTCGATGATGGGCGCGCTGTCGAAGGATTTGATGTCGATATGACGGATGGTTTCGTTGAGTAAGCTCTTTTTGTTCATGATTTCTATCTTTTATAATTAGGAATAAATAAAATGCTGATGATTTCAAAACAGCCCCTGTAGCGCAAGGTTCACTATTTTATTGCGCCGGTAATCTGATCTTGGAATTTGTAAGTTAGCAGTTTATAGACGAGCTTGGCGGCGAGGAAGTCGGGCGCTTTGTTGTCGTCAACGGAAGCCAGCTCCACCACATCAAAACCCACCACATTTTTTTCTTCTATCACGCGGCGTAGGAACTTTATCACCTGGTACCAGTACAATCCGCCGGGTTCGGGCGTTCCGGTGCTGGGCATAATGGAAGGATCGAACACGTCGAGGTCGATGGTGATAAATACATTTTCTGTAAGTTGATCCACGGCGTCGTCCATCCAATCATCGTTGTCGTAGATATCCTCGGCCAAAAAAAGGTTTTCATCCACCAAAAAAGGTTTTTCGATGATGTCCATGCTGCGGATTCCCACCTGTACAAAGGGACAAATCTCGCGCACCCGCGACATCACCGAGGCGTGACTATAGGGCGAGCCGTGATATTCGGGGCGCAGGTCGGTATGGGCGTCGAGCTGCAGCACGCTCAGGTTATCGAAGTGGTGGGCACAGGCGCGCACAAATCCGGTGGTGACGCTGTGTTCGCCACCAAGACCCACTATAAACTTTTTTTGCTTTAGATATTTGTCGGCAGCTTTTTCTACGGCGTTTACCATCGCTTCCGGCGACGACTTCTCCGTTACAGCTTCGGCGGTATAAAAGCCGGTTTTGTAAATCTCGGTATCGGTTTCGATGTCGTACAGCTCCATGTTGGCCGAAGCTTCGATGATGGCCGCCGGCCCTTTGTCGGCGCCTTTGCCCCAGGTGCTCGTTTCGTCGTAAGGAACAGGGATTACTACTGCCACAGCGTCGGAAAGCCCGGCGTATTGCGCATCCACACCACCAAAAATTTCAGATGTCTCCATAAGATATTTTAATTGTTAAGCAGCAAAGTTACTACAGATATTTGGAATGGATGAGGGGGCAGAAGGCAGTTCTCAGTTCTCAGGCCAGAGTTCTTTGTCCATAGTTGTCAGGCCACAGCCACAGCCGGCAGGTCTAAGTCGGATAAAAGGGTATAGCGTGGTGAGAAATAGGATAGAAACCAGAATGTTTCCTGAAACCAGCCGAGCTGCAACGAAACGAAATATCTACAAAAACATTACTGCCAATGCTAAAAGGTGAGCGTAAGCCCCAGGCTTGGCATCACCGGCAACTGACGCACCACGCTACTGGTGAGGCGGTTGACGTAAAATACGTTGTCGCGATCGTAGAGGTTGGTAACGCTGAGGTCGGCTTGCAATTCGGTGTGCTCGCCGAGGAAAAAGATGCGTTTCACATTAAAATCGAGCCGGTGGTACGTTGGCAAGCGACCCTGGTTGAGGTCAGCGTATTGAATACCTATATTTCCATTTTCACTAACGTAGTCGCTGTTGATGCCCCCCGGAAAAAGGAGCTTTTCAAAATATCCCTGCGACTGGGTGAAAGGAAAGCCTGTCCCAAAATTCCAGCGCAGGCTAACCTCCCATTGCTGAAGGTCACCCATGGTGTAGGAGGCAAGCATATTGAGGTTGTGGCGGCGATCGTAATGAGGATAATACCAAATCTCACCATCATATTTTTCGACAAATGCAAACGAGTAGGCGCCCCAGAAATAGAGGCTATTACGGCTGTATTTTAATGATAAGTCCACGCCATAGGCTTTCCCTTTCTCTATCAGGAAGTCTTTTTTCTCGATGTCGGGAGTGCCGGCGGGGGCATTGTTTTCGTCGAAGATTTTATAACGGTTAAGGTTGGTAAGCTGCGGGAAATATTTGTAATACCCTTCAAGATTTACCGTGAAATAGCGCGAGATGTCCTGTTCCACACCGAGGATAACGTGTTGCGATTTTTGAAGTTTGCTTGTGACTTCTTTGCCGTCGAATTCGGCGGGGAGATTATCAGGGCCGGAGAGGAAACCATAGAAAAGATTTACCACGTCGCGATCGTTGCGTGCGCTGATGAGATTTTGAGAATAAAGCCCCGCAGCAAGTTTAAAGCGGGTGCTTTGCGTTGCATTGTATTTCACAGCCAGACGCGGTTCGAGCGACACCTCCGAGAGCGAAGCGTACCATTGCACCCGAAAGCCCGGCTCGATAAGGAATTTGCCGGTGTTGATTTTGTATTTACCATACACAGCCAGTTCGGTGGTATTTTGCTGCTGCTCGATGCGTCCGCCGGTTTCGTTGAAAAATTCAAAATCTGTTTTAAAACCATTCAGCTCCAGCCCATACTTCAGCTCGTCCTTACCCATAAAATAAGTGAAGTTGAGACCGGCGTTGAAACCATTGATACTACTTGTACGTGGTTGCATATTCTCTTCGTCAAGCTGCATTTTATACGACGAGTAAGCCATGACCCCTTCCATCAAAACAGGTGACTTACCGGGAATGATCACAAAGTTGGCACCGGCGCCTACTGCATCCCACGAATAATCGGAGATGTCCTGATAGTTGACGCGATCGGTGTAATTAAAACCAAAAAGATTGACCTTGCTGCCATTCTCGCTGTTGATGGATATTTTACCATACAAATCCAGGAAGTTGAAAGGCAAGCCCTGGTCATCATTTACATAGCCATAAAAAATTTCGGAGCTTTGTTCGAGGTACGAATTTTTGGCCGAGAGGATAAATGAAGAGCTGCCGCCACCTGATTCGGCTTGTTTTTTCAGGGGGCCTTCAATCATAACGTTAGCGCCAAAAGTAGAAGCCCCGACTTTTCCGGCCAGTCGTTTTTTATTACCGTCGCGCGTGGTGATGTCCATCACCGAAGAGATACGTCCGCCATGCTCAGCATTGAAGCCACCGGTAAAAATATCGGCATTACGAATAATATCGGTTTCAAAAACTGAAAACAAACCTATCGAATGGAAAGGATTGTAGATGACCATGCCATCGAGCATCACTTTATTTTGAATGGGCGAACCGCCGCGGATGTAAAGCTGTCCGCCCTGGTCGCCGGTAAAAATTACACCGGGCAGCACCTGCAGGTATTGCGCCAGGTCGGGCTGTCCGCCTACGGAGGGTATTTGCTTAATATCAAGGGGCGTCACTTTAACGATAGAAGTGCGGGTTTCGGTAGTAGCAGCTTGCCTTTCGGCGGATACATGCACCGTTTCGAGCGCTATGGATGATTCATCTACAAAGAGATTTTTATTAATAACATCACCAGCTTTCAGCGTAATCTGTTCGCGCAAAGTATCGAATCCCATAGAGGTGACCATCAGCATGTATTCGCCGGGAGGAATTTTGGTGATGACGTAATAACCATTTACATCTGTTGCAGCACCATAGGTGGTTTTGTAGAGATAAGCATTGGTGAAAATTACCGGCTCGCCGGTTTCGCGTTCGTAAATGAAACCGCGGATGGTGGCGTCTTGTGCTTGCAGCGAATGGAATCCGGCTAAGGGTGCAACGAAGAGAAACAAAAAGAGAGCAGTGTAGAGTTTATTCATAGTAAAAGCAGTGAAACCGGCAACAGTGTATGATGTAATAAAGTGGGTTAAACGAGCCGCTGTAGCTTTTATTATCCCGGAAACAGCTATCGGCGCAAAGCAGCAAGTTTCTCGAAAAGGTTGACTTCTTCGACCGTAAGTCCTTTGGGTAAAGCAACATTAATTTTCAGATACAAGTCGCCCCGTTCATCCGCCTTTCCATAAACCGGCATGCCCTGCCCTTTTAGTCGCAGGGTTTTACCAATGGAGGTTTCGCGGGGCAGGGTAACGCTGATGGGTTTATCGATAGCGTCCACAGTGAGCTTGCCGCCCAGCATGGCGGTGTAAAGATCGGTGGTAACGGCGAGGCGCAGATCGTTTCCTTCTGTAGTAAATGGAGTGTTATTAAAAACAGAAATTTTCAAAAGCAGATCGCCGCTCTCACCACCGGTGGGTGAAGGGGCGCCTTTGCCTTTTACGCGCAATACCTGCCCATCGCGCACGCCCGGCTTAATGTTGACTTTAATTTTTTGTTCGTTCACATCAAGCACTGCAGAAGAACCTCTGAAAGCGTCGGCCAATGTGAGGCGGACTTCGGCCTGATAGTCGCTGCCCTTTATGCTGCGGTAGCCGCTGGTGCGCCGTCGGCGGGTGCCGCCAAAGCTCTCGGAATTGCCTGCTGCGCCACCAAAAAAGCTGCGGAAGAAATCGCTGAAGCCGCCACTGTCACCAAAAACTTCATCAAAGGATGCGGTACGATATTCACTTCCGGCACCTTGCTGTGCCCAGCGCCCAAAGTCGTTGGCGCCGCCACCTGCATGCTGGTATTGGTTCCAGTTGGCACCAAGCTGGTCGTACTTCTGCCGTTTGGCGGCGTCCCTGAGCACCTCGTAAGCCTCCTGCAGTTCTTTAAACTTCTCCTCGGATTTGGGGTTGCCCTGGTTTTTGTCGGGGTGGTATTTGCGCGCCAGCCTGCGATAGCTCTTCTTGATGTCGTCCTGCGACGCCGATTTTTCTACCTCTAATGTTTTGTAATAATCTTTGTATTCCATTTTGTATGTTAATGAAGGGTAAGAAGCTACGGCTAATCAAAATCTATGCAAAACATGGACTGCGTCAGGTGTTTGGAATTTACCATCCTTCCATCCTTTGGTTTGCGCCACTTTACAGAAAACAAACGTTGCCGGATTTTGCTTTTGCTAACCTGACATATCTGCAGAAAAAAAGACTTGCGTTCTACAAAGAAAGCAAGTCTTTTTGTTTAGGCTCCGAAAATTTGATTATGGTTTATTGGGCCGTGTCTTTCCATTTGCGCCAACCATAAGCTGCTCCCAGTGCTACAAGCACTACCAGCCCTTCGCCAATGGGTGCTCCCCCGCCCGGCACATTGGTGGTTCCACCGTGAGGCGGCGGAGGGGGAGGTGGGTTTTGTGCTATAACCGGCGAAATGCACAGTGTAGCTATCGAAAATAAAAAAATGATCGCGGCGGTTTGAATATGCTTTTTCATGGTTTTCTCAATTATTGAATGAATACTTTAATAACATGATTCCTCTGCCCACTGGAGATTTGCACCAGATAAATACCGGGAGCAACATCGGCTACAAACTGAGCTTGTTTAGAATTAAGATAAGTTTCTGAATCCAGCGTTCGTCCTGTCAAATCAAGCAAAGCTACATCGGTTTTATTACCTTTTAGGTTATAAATTTCGATAACGTTACCTTTTACATCAACTACCGGAGGATTAGCCGCAGGCTCTGTAATGGCAGTAGCATTTTTAAAATGCAGGTAAAATCTTCCGGTACCGCTTTGGCTAATTTCTGCAGAATAGTCTTCTTGTTTTAAATTAGTAAACGTATTTTGCTGCTTGTCTTCGAGCACAATGTTGTAATTGTCGAGTTGTACCGCATTTGCCGAAAATGTATATACTCCCGAAGTGGAAACATCTACACCTACCGGCACTACATGCGATTCGATGTTATCAAAAGGCAGCGCCTGAATGGCAAAGTCAACGCCATTGTCGTCAACCAGCCGGGTGTATAGCGCAATGTCGGGATTGCCTTTCAGTTTACCCACATCATACGATGGATCGAGTCCGGAAGTCATTGCATTATTAAAACCTACTGACGTAACATTTGAAACATTGTTGCCTTCCACCACCAATTCCACCGAAGGCCAGCTTTCTTTGGATTTATAAAAATTTACATTAGCATGCTGTTGCATGTCTTTGTTAAACGCCAGGTTTCCGGCGGCGGGCTTAACTTTAACCATAAAAGCCTGCCCCGGCTGAATGTAATCTTGGCTTAATTTTATGTAGCCATCAATCGTTCCACTACTGATAACTTTATAGTCGTTTCTGGAATTTGCGTAATCTGCCTGCTCATCCCAGATGTAAAGCGCCAGATAGCTCGCATCAATTACTGCTGCATTATCTGCAAGGAATTTGCCTGTGGAAGTTGCACCGGCAGTAACGCCCATGGCTGAAGTAAAAGGATTGCCCACCAGATTCCAACCTTCACCTTTGCCGGTAGTGTAGGATGTAGCATACGTTACATCACTGTTGCGCACCGTGCCGGTAAAACTCAGAGCACCGGTGGCACTACGTGCGGCAGTATAACCCCTTGCCTCCACAAAAGTATTGTCCGTGAAAGCCTCCGGATTACCAGTGGAGCCATAGATAATCCAGTAATTCTCATCTTCGTCGTACCGGAAAAGCTGGTAGGCAGGTGTGCTCACAATGCTGTTGTTATCGAGCCAGGTCTGATCCAGGCTCTGGCCGGCGACAGGCGATGAAACATAATGCCACGTTTCGCCACTGGCTAAGTTATTTACCCATCGCTCTGCTTTGACAACACCCGTTACGTCATTGGTACTGATCAATGAGGCAGTGCCGGTAGCATTTGATTTAAGTGTAAAGGCATCGTAAGTTATTTTTAAAGATTTTACCGTAAGTGTTTCGTCAGCGGCAAGCTCTACCGCCGGCCACACTATTTCTACATCGGCCTGCGGAGGCACTTGGGCAGGATCGTCGTAGCGCACAATCAGCCGGTTAAAATAAAGATTGTTTAATGCGCTACCTTGTTCCGTACTTCCGCAATATAGGTCAAAAGAACCGAGGGAAGCATTGTTAATAGTAGTCGAATAAGAATTGCCACGATTAACTGAAATATTAAGGTTTGCACCTACTTGTGTTACGGTTATGTGAAAAACTGAAGTCTGTTCATAGCTCCATCCAAGATCATTGCCTTGCGCTGTGTACTTATCATCACCTGCATTAAAATTAAAAAGTTTTTCATTGGCAGGGCCTAACAAGTCAATCCCTTTGTTTCCATTGCGATAGGCTATTGCCAATTCAATTTCAAAAATGGCGCCGTCGGCCCAATTAGTAACGCCACGTTTAGCATGAGCGTAGTTATCACCAGCAGGATTTCCATACATGCCAAATGATTTTTCATCTACATCAACGTTTCCAAATCCATTGGTTTGCGAGCTGCCCAGAAAAAATCCGGCAGTGCCTTGTGTTGTAAGCTCCCAGGGCGTAAATCCCAAACCCTGGTTGGTGCCATTGATCCAACTTGAATAGTTGTGCGCGTAATCGAGGCCCACATGGTATTGCGCTTGCGCCATGAAAGGCAGCGCCAATCCGATAAATAGAATTAGTACTTTGTGTTTCATGATTTTAAATTGTTTTTAAAAGATTTATTTAATAATGATTTGAATTAAGTCGATTAATATCTGATCAACACCTTTTGCCGGAAGTTTGTTTCATCGGTGGTAGCCTTCACCAGATAAACACCAGCCACAATATGGCCTGGCAGCCGGATTGCTGTTTGCCTGGTGTGGGTTTGCCAAACCATGCGTCCGGCAATATCGGTTAGCACCAAGTGGCAATCGCCTGATCCGAAATTGTAAAGCAGCATTTCACGCCCGGCCATTTTTATCGCAGCAGTTTCTTGTTTTATAATAGCATTGGTGCCGGTTGTTTTAGTGAGATGCAACACAAACCGGTCGTTGTCGATGCCAGCCTGTGTGGCGGTAAAGCTGTAGTTTGCGCTGGTACGCAAATCGGTGGTGGTGCCGGTGTAGGTATCTTCGAGCAAGGCGTTATAGCTACTGTTGAAATTGCTTATGTCGGCAGCTCTGATTGTAAAGGTGCCGGCAGCGCCAAGCCTGATGCCAAGCGGTAAATTAAGTTCCGCTGCCGATAGCGGAATGGCATTCATCACTATCTTCTCCGTGCCGTCGATGCTATAAATATGAGGCACCTGTGCATTGAGGCTGAAAAGCATTGAGGCATCATTTTCATCAAAGCCGGCCATGCCATCATCCGACAGAAATATTTGGTGGTCGCTGTAAAAGCTATCTGACGAAAGCCGCAGTGTAAGCAGGTCTTCATTAGTCTGCTGCTCCTTGAGGAAGTTCTGGCTGTTGTGTGCACGTGAAAAAGGCGACACAATTATATACTCGCCTTCGCTGGCAGCTCTTACAAAAAATCCCTGGCCGGCAGGTATAAAACCATTTGCATTGGCAGAATGAGCAAAAGTCCAGTCGCGGAAATATTCATAACCGCCGCCACCTCCATTGGCGGCAGCATTGTAGATGTAATAGTATTCGCTTGCAAGCCCCGATAAGGTGTTGGCTGCAAATTGCCACTCGAAAGCGCTGGGATAGGGATTTCCCAAAAAGTTCCAACCTTCGCCGCCGCCGGCAGTATAACTTAGCGTAGCAGCAAGTGGAGCCTTATAAGGTGAGCCTGTAAAGTTCATGGTTTTGTCGTTGCCGGCGTAAGCTACCAGATACCCGGCACCCGTGGCCATGGTGGCTCCGAAAGCAGGATTCAGTGTTCCGTTCTGATTTTTAAGATTAACCCATGGCTGTCCGGCAGTAGTGGTTTCGTCGTATTTATAAAAATCAACATTGGGATCGCCTATGCCACCGGGAAATTCAATAAAGTTTTCCGGCCCTACAATCGTCTGATTTATCACCGGCGAGGAGAGAAAGTGCCAATCCCAACCGCCGGAGATAAAGCGCTGCATAGTTATACTTCCGGTCACCGTTCCATTAGGTATAAACGAGCCGGTGCCGCTGGCGTCAGACAAAATGGTGAAACTATTGCCGGCAGGAATCGTGAAATTATTTGTGCTTAACGTTTGATTGGCGCCCAGCGCAACATCGCCATGAATCGTAATATTAGTCGTGCTGGTAATTTTTGTCGGATCGTTGTATCCCGTCATCAGGCTATTGAAATACATGTTTTTACCAGCACCTTCGCCTGCTGCTCCTGAAACATAAAATTTGATACGGTCGATATTTACACCTGTGATAGTGCCACTGCCTGAAGGCTCGTCAGCCGTAAGGCTCATGAAGGCATAAGCAAGGTCACTGCCCACTCTTGTAAAAGTGAATTTGATAGCAACACCATGCTCCCGGTAATTTTCCCACGCTGTAGAAGGCGCAGAACCTCCCGTCCAGCTATAGCCGCTGCTGCTGATATTGAAATTGAATTTCTCTGTTGTCCAGTTGTCCGATAAAAGACTAAACCCGCGGTTGCCATTGTCCCAGCTATAAGCCAGCATGAACTGAAGCATAGCACCGTCGGTAAGCGGTGCCGTCAGCAGACGTCCAACATCAGAGAAGTCTGTAGCCCAAATGCCAAACGATTTACCAGCGACATCGATAAGCGCTGAGTTGGTACCTTGTTCGGAGGCTGAAGCCAAAAAGGGGCCGCCATCAGCATTATTGAAATACCAGGCGCCAAAGCCATAGCCTTTGCTGCCCTGATCGTTAAAAGTAGCGCCGGTGTAGTTTCCGGCGTGGTCGTGGCCGGTGAGGTATTGGCCATAGGAAGGAATTGTGCATAGAAATAGTAGTACAAGCGTTGCGAGTGTAGAATTTTTCATATCCGTAGTTTTAGTAAAAATGTAAAGTGCCCCGTTAGTTTTGAAGCCACTAAAATAAACTCTTTATGCGCACCAGCATACATTTTCTGAATATTTTTGTTTTCTTTATGGTTCTCATTTTCACACGTCTCAAGGTTTTTGTTCAAAAAATATTAAACATGAATGTTATGAAAACACTACGCTTTGGTTTTATGATGTTACTGCTGGCTTGCTTTTCATTTCCAAAAATGATGCAGGCTCAACCAATGCCTGCACCGGAAGGTGGCTGGCAGAAAAGTGATTTTGTTGATTTTGATTCTATCGGCGACTGCCGTAGCAGTTGCGGCGACATTTCGTCGGTTTTTGTGCGAATTGAGCAAAACAAGCTATTGCTCAGAATTACCTTTGATGATATGATCGTTCGCGAGAACAACCGAATGACCAAAGACCGGTTTGCCGATAGCAACCTTCGTCTTTCCATTGCGATAAGCAAACCAGGAAAAGATGAAATAATAGCAGCAATGGCCGACTTGGAAAGTCTTTCGACGATCACCGACGGGTTTCAATTTAAGCGTTCTACTGAAAGCAATCGGTGGGAAGCCGTTTTTGATTTGCCAAAAAGCGTCGCACGCGAAGAGTTAGTGATTGGCCTTTCGGTATTACAAAACGGAAAAATCATCGACACTTTTACCGGCGATGGCGCTCCATCGCTGGCTGCCGGCAACGTAGCTTTTGTCCATCATGGCAATCAGGGCATCACTTATACTGAAGTGTTTTATGGCAGCCCCGGCGGCGTGAGTGGTTTGGATGGCAGCGGCTTCGATGAAGTGCTGCAGGTGCACGAAGCCACCGGAGTGCCCGGCAACTTTAATATGTCGGGAACGCTGATGCCCGCGGCGCAATGGCACAATCCGGAGTTTAACGACTGGCTGGCCACGCTTGCCGCCAATGGATTAATCGAAATAATGACTTCGCCGCTCGGCCAGCATATTATGCCTTTTGTGCAAAACAATATGAACGATTGGTCGGTAGCGATAGCTGCTGATATGGCTGAATTTCATTACAACTATCAGCCACACAGCGCCTGGGTTACCGAACGCGTGTGGCTGGCGCCGGGAGCTTATCCCGATGCCGGCGTTACCGACTGGCCCGGCGACAACTGGAGCCAGCACGGCGTGTGGGGCGTGGTGCTCGACGACAACCCGCACCTCAACGGCTACGACAACCGGAAGATTCACTGGATGAACAACGGGTCGGGAGTTGACCTGCGTGTAATCCCCATCAACAACTCCTTTGTTGGCAATATGCACTACAACGCCACCAATGCCAAGAATCAGATTGCAGGCATGGGCGCCGACAACATCTGCGTGTATGGCACCGACTGGGAAGTAGCCGCCGAGATGAACGAACACGATGGTACTTTTTTCCTCGACAACTACGAGAGCGTGCTCTGGTGGTGCCGCGATAACTACCCGGCGGTGCAGGTGTGGAAACTTACCGATGCCATGCAAAATAGCAGCTTCAATGGCACCGGTGCCGAAATTACTCCCGGCACTTATGGCCTGCTGGGCGGCGGCGAAGGCTACGGCGGCAGCAACAACAGTTGGTACAACCAATGGGCTGCCACACCTTCGCACTCCGACTTTCACGAGCCAAAATGGAATTATGGTTTTATCTGGAATGACGCCTACAACCAGCTCATGGGCGCGCCCGACAATAATCTTTCACAACTTGCCTGGTACATCCTGATGATAAACCTGCACGAAACCGGCTGGCACGATGGCGGCAGCGTGGCCGGATGGGAGCACCGTTATTCGTCGCATATCAAAAATGCTAATGTGTATTCCGAAGCCGCTCACTGGGCGGCGGGAGAATATGCGGCGCCGGCGGCAGCTTACTTTGCCGACATCGACCGCGATGGCACCGACGAGGTGGTAATTCATAATCAAAAACTCTTTGCCGTTGTCGAAAGTATTGGTGGAAAATTGCAGTGGCTCTTCAGCCGGGATGCTGACGGAACAGCGCATTCGCTGGTTGGCTCGGATGTGGCTTATTGGAGCGAAACCGACGGCGACTACAACGAGAGCAGCAACAACCACGTGGCGGCGCTTTCAGATGTGTATCCGTATCAGCAGGACGCCATTTACACCATGGAAATCGTGCAAAGCAGCGGCGACACTGTGGTGGCTGAGTTTTCGCAAAATGGCGTCGCCAAACGCATTGCGCTCACACCTGAGGCCAATTATCTGGATGTTGATTACAACTTCTTTGGTGGCGACGGCTACATCAAGTCGGGCTTCAGCCCCGATCTGCTCGACATCATTTGGTCGGGCAAAGAACACCTGCAACGGATGTGGGGAAACGGCGGCAGCTATTGCGGCCAACGCAACGCAGCATCGGGAGCAACCGTGGCGCTTGTGGTTGGCAATGGCGGCGCACAACACAACCTGCAGTTTGAAGGCACACTGGTGCTTGGCGACGAAATAAAAGGCAACGACAAACTGAAGATGCGGCTTTACGCCGGATACACAACCGCTGGCTCCGGCACCACCGCACCTGAGCTTAATCTGCTGGCGCAACAAAATATGGATTTCATTCCACCAAAACTTAACCCTGTTGCTATTCTTATCGATAACAATACGCTGGAACTCACTTTTGACGAAGCCGTGGAATTTTATTCTTCTCAAAACAAAAACAACTACACGCTCACTTCTGCCTTCGGAAACTACACCATCAACACCGCCAATCGGCAAACCGACTGGCGCAAGGTTCGCCTTTCGATACAGCAATACTGGCTGCCGGGCGATGTGATCGAAATTAAAGTAACCAATGTGGAAGATATAAACGGAAACATTATTGCGGATGATAACACCGCAACTTTTGCAGTTCCGTCGGGAGCAACTCCCCATACCATCAGCATCGACGGCATCAACGATTTCGACAGCGACAGTGAGATGTTTACCGCCGGCGGTTACAACCTTTACATCACCTGGGATCACGTGAATTTGTATGTTGGTTTTGAAAATTTTGATTTGAATACACAAGGCGATTTCTTTGTTAATATCGACGTGGATCAGTCGAGCCACGATCAGCCACCTGCCGGATCGTGGGGCAGGGTATTGTATGCGTTGCCTTTCCGCGCCGATTATCAGGTAGCCATCGAGGGCGGCGGCGGCTCGATACAGTTAAATCACTGGGCCAATGGCAAATGGCACTATCCCGCCAACAACAACTGCCAGTCGTACGAAGGCTGGGCCGATAATGGCCTTACGGAAATTGCTGTTCCCTGGGCATCTATGGGCAACCCCGACAAGGTGGCGCTTTCGGTGCATGTTTCGGAGGAGGATAACCAAATGATAACGGCGGTTTTTCCGCCACTAAATCCGGTGGGGAACGAACCCACGCTCACCCACATGTATGCTTTCTATCCACCCTATATTCCGTCGGAAATGCCCATAACCGGCTTTGAACCCAATGAAGCTTGGGTGATGCCCAACCAGCCGCCGGAGTTTATCTCCTGGCTTCCGACAGATACATCTTTAACAATCTCAACCAACGACACCATAACTTTTGCGGTTTCGGCCAGCGATTACGAAAATGATACAATCTATTATTCCTGGCTGGTCGATGGAGTTCCCGCAGCTACCACTCCACAATTTCTTTTTGGCGAAAGCCAGCTTAGTGCCGGCATTTATACCATTATCGCCACCATCACCGACAGCGTTCCTTTGCACATTCCTGTTCAAAAAATATGGAATGTTGAAGTGGTTCCCGGCCTGCTACAGCAGATTATTTCGATACCCGCCGGCTGGAGCGGCATCTCTTCGTTTGTCGATCCAATGCCTTCCGATGTTGCCACTATTTTTAGTTCGCTTACGCTAAATGGAAACCTCATTATTATACAAAATTATAGTTCGATGTATTGGCCCGGTCAAAACGTAAACACCATCGATGCGCTGGGCGGATGGAACGCAAAGAGCGGCTACCAGATAAAATTACAGGAAGAGCAGCAGGTAACTTTTGCCGGAATGCCGGTGACGGATCGCAGCTTAAACTTTAATGCGCCCGGCTGGTTTCTGTTGCCGGTGCTTTCGCCATGCCAGGTAGCCGTAGAAGATTTATTTGCCGGCATTACCGATAAACTGCTGGCTGTAAAAGAAGTGGCCGGCACGCATTTGTATTGGCCGGGCGTGTTTCAAAACCTTTATTATCTGAAGCCGGGCAAAGCATACATTGCAGGCTTTTCGGCGCCGGTGAGTCTGGAATTTCCGGAGTGTAAAGGTGCTGAACAAAAAGATTTAGATTTTCAAAATTCCTTTTCAGGAAGCGCATCCATTGGTAATTCAGTCGCCACACCCAACACGCATGTTGTGGTAATCGCAACTGAAGCACGCGAAGCATTAGCGCCTCATGATGTATTTATACTCGCCGCCGGCACCGAAGAAATTATTTATAAAAATCAACACCGATCTGCTTCACCTGTAGCTTTTGCACTTTCGGGCGACGACCCATTTACTCCTGAAGAGGAGGGTTTTTTTGAAAATGAAAATCTACATTTTATTGCCAATCGCGGCGGGAACGAATTTCAGTTGCAGCCTCTTTACGATCCAAAATTTGATGCGCCGATTTTTAAAAACAATGGTATGACGCACATTACCGGTTGGTCGGCACAATCAGTGAAAGAACTGCTGAGCACTGATGAAGCGCCTGTTTTTTATCCCAACCCGGTAAAGAAAAATTTATATTCGATAGCTTTTACCACCACCAGCAAAGTTTCTATTTACAACGCGCAAGGCAGTTTGGTAGATGAATGCAGGCCAGATAATTCACAGATCGACATTTCGCATTTGCAGCCGGGGCTTTATTACTTTTATATTTGTGATGACAATCAGCTCCGAAGCGGAAAGTTTGTGAGACAATAGCTATTTTTGAAAATTCATTAAAAACAAAATACCAATGATTATGTGGAGGAAAATTACACTGTTGATTGCATGGATGCTGATCGGCACAATTCATATGCAGGCGCTTGCTGTTGAGGTTACTTTCAGGGTGGATATGTCGGAGCAAACGGTATCGCCGCTGGGCGTGCACATTGCCGGCAGCTTTCAGGGGTGGAACCCGGGAAGCACAGAAATGATGCTTACGCAGAATAATATTTATGCTTACACCGCCGAGCTTATTGCCGGCGAGGCCATCGAATATAAATTCGTCAACGGCAACGACTGGGGCATGGACGAGCAGGTGCCTGCCGGCTGTGCGCTCAACAACAACCGTTTCCTCACGGTGCCGGCGCAAAACGTAGTACTCGACGCGTTTTGTTTTGGCAGTTGCACCATCTGTAACCCGCCGCTGGTTGACATCACTTTTCAGGTTGACATGTCCAACGAAACAATATCAGCCAATGGCGTGCATATCGCAGGCAGTTTCCAGGAGCCACCGTGGCAGCCGGGAGCCACCCTCATGACGCTGGCTGGCGACAATGTTTATCAGGTGACGGTTGCAGTGGAAGCCGGTGGCTATTACGAATACAAATTTATAAACGGCAACGCCTGGGGTTTCGACGAAACGGTGCCACCTGCCTGTGCCAATGGTTTCAATCGCTACATCACCGTGCCGCCGGTGCCAACTACTTTGGAGGCAGTATGTTTTGGCAGTTGCTACCCATGTGGGCCGCCTCCGGTTGACATTCAGGTAACTTTTCAGGTAGATATGTCGGAGCAAACCCTTTCGCCCGACGGCGTACATATTGGCGGCGGTTTTCAGGGATGGCTGCCGGGAGCTACCCCCATGACCGACGCCGGTAATAATATCTATACCTACACCGCCACCCTTTCATCGGGGAGTTATCAGGAATATAAATTTGTGAATGGCACCACGTGGGAAGAATCAGAAAATATACCCGAAGCCTGCGGCGTAAACAACAATCGCTACATTACGCTTCCGCAAAACGATACCGTTATTCCGTTGGTTTGCTACGCTTCCTGCGATCCTTGCGGGTCACCGCCGGTGGATGTCGCCGTAACCTTTGCCATCGACATGACCAACGAAACTGTTTCTCCCGATGGGGTGCATCTGGCAGGTTCTTTCCAGGGCTGGAATGCCTCTTCCACACCATTAACGACAACAGGCAGCGGAGTTTATTCCGCCACGTTGTTGCTGCCTTCGGCAAGCATGCAGGAGTATAAATTTATTAATGGAATTACTTTCGATGCTGCTGAATCAGTACCTGAAGCTTGCGGAATCCCCGATGGACAGGGAGGCTTCAACCGGTACTTCACCGTGCCGGCCACCGACACCACACTGCCGGCGCTTTGTTTTGGCAGTTGCGAACCCTGTGTTCCGCCGCTGCCTAATCATGCGGTAACTTTCCGTGTGGATATGAGCTACCAAACGGTTGCTCCCGAAGGTGTGCATCTGGCCGGAACTTTCCAGGGATGGAATCCCACCGAAACACCCATGACACTTTCCGTCGACAACATCTTTGAGGTAACGCTGATGCTGGAAGAAGATGCTTATCACGAGTTTAAGTTTATTAATGGCAACACCTTCGATGCCGCCGAAATAGTTCCGCCGGCCTGTGCCAGCAATGGCAACCGTTTTATCACCATTCCTGGCGCCGACACACTTTTACCGGCCTGGTGTTTTGGCAGTTGCGACCCTTGCGGGCCACCGCCTACGGATGTTGAAATCACTTTTGTGGTAGATATGGCCGAGGAAATGGTTTCGGCCGATGGTGTGCACCTGGCTGGCGACTTCCAGGGCTGGAATCCCGCAGCAACCCCCATGACCAATATTGGCGAGGCTATTTACACGGCGACTTTTGTGCTTGCTTCCGGCACCTATCACGAATACACATTTATAAACGGCAACACCTGGGACGAGCAGGAGGTGGTGCCGGCCGGATGCGCCAACAACAACAACCGCTACTTTACTGTACCGGCAGAGCCTGACACGCTTTTGGCTGTTTGTTTTGGCAGTTGTTTTCCTTGCGGAATAGCGCCACCGCAGATAGCTGTGACCTTCCGGGTGGATATGGCTACACAAATTGTATCGGAAAATGGCGTGCACCTGGCGGCCGACTTCCAGGGATGGAATGCCGGGGCCACATTGATGGTGCAGGATGTTGACGACATTTATACCTATTCCACCACACTGGAAACCGGAAGCTATCACGAGTTTAAATTTATTAATGGCAATAGCTGGGGCGACGACGAAATAGTTCCTGCTGCCTGTGCCGCCAACAACAACCGCTACTTCACGGTGCCGCAAGAGCCGGTGGTGCTCACCGCTTTTTGCTTTGCTTCGTGCGATACCTGCATCATCGACAACATTCAAAATCCTTTGGATAATCCGGCTAACGGAATCGTTTTGTTTCCCAATCCTACTGGCAATTTTGTTTATTTTTCGGGGATTGACGGTTCGATCGAAGTATTGATTTATTCCATTGATGGAAAACTTATCGATGATATTATTATTAATAACAAAATGATGGATGTGCAACCTTTGAAAAGCGGATTGTATCATCTCGAAATCCGGACAACAGAAGGAGCGGTGCATCGGAAGTTGACCATCAACCGATAGCTCTTTTGATGGTGCTTATATTAAATTATGTTGCCAACTAATCACTAACCCCGGCCTTTAGGCTGGGGCTAAAAAAGGTAAAAAAATCAATGGGCTTTAGCCCAAATAAATAGAAATTCAAATTTTAAAAAGAATAGAATACGATTTTATTAACAACTCAAACCTAACGACGATGAAAAAACAATTAACACACCTTGCAGCACTCATGCTAACGCTCATTGTGGCGATGGGCAATGTAAATCAGGCCTCGGCAACGCTGGTAACTTTCAGGGTAGATATGTCGGAAGTGGCTGTTGTATCGCCACTTGGCGTGCATATTGCCGGCAGCTTTCAGGGCTGGAATCCGGCTACAACGGCTATGGTAAAACCTCCTTTCGGGAAAATTTATACCCTGACTGTCGAAATACCCGCTGGCGAAACCATTTATTGGAAATACATCAACGGCACCACCTGGGAGGAGGTTGAAAATCTCAATAACGCCTACACGTGTGTATTTGGCAATGACCATAACCGGGTTTTTGAAGTTCCGGCTGAAAACACCGTAATTCCAACGGTTTGCTTTGGCAGTTGCATTCAGTGTAACCCACCGCCTGTTGACCTGACCTTGCAGGTGGACATGAGCAACCTGACGGTTTCGCCGCTGGGCGTGCATGTTGCCGGCTCTTTTCAGGGCTGGAATACCGGCGCCACCGAAATGCTTCCGGTGGGCAACGGCGTGTATGCCGTAACTGTGGCACTGGGTGTGGGCGAGTATCACCAATACAAATTTATTAATGGCAGCACCTGGGCAGGAGGCGAAACCGTTCCACCACAGTGTGCAACCAACAACAACCGCTCGGTGGTGGTGCCGGGTGTGGCTTCAACACTCGATGCGGTTTGTTTCGGTAGCTGCTTCCCGTGCGGTCCTGCTCCAATTGATGTAGAGATCACTTTCCAGGTGGACATGTCGCTGCAGCAAATAGCGCCAACGGGAGTGCACATTGCGGGTGGATTTCAAGGCTGGCAACCTGGCGCCACGCCTATGACCTCAATGGGTGAAGGTGTTTTTACCTACACCACCACATTGCCTTCGGGCACTTATCAGGAATACAAGTTTATAAATGGCACCACCTGGTTGGAAGCCGAAAACCTCCCCGAAGAGTGCAGCCTGAGCAACAACCGGTATTTTACGGTTCCGGAAACCGATTCAATTTTTCCGGTGGTGTGTTATGGCATGTGTAGCCCTTGTCCGGAGCCGGTTATGGTAGAAATAACTTTTAGGGTGGATATGAGCGAGGAAATCGTTTCGCCGCAAGGCGTTCACCTTTTGGGGACATTCAATAGCTTCGATCCTGCCGCCACACCCATGACGGATGCCGGAGCCGGCATTTATACCACAACACTTACCCTCGAAGAATTTGAGGAAATCCAATATTTATTTGTTAATGGAAATACCCTTGCCGGCGAAGAAACTGTTCCGGCAGGCTGCGCGGATGCGGAAGGTTATCGAGCATTTATAGTGCCTGGCAACGATCTTACGCTTCCTGTGGTTTGTTTTGGCAAGTGTGAACCTTGCGTGCCTCCCCCAACTGTTAATGTTACTTTTCAGGTGGAGATGAGTAACGATTCTGTGTCGGCAGAAGGTATCCATCTGGCCGGCTCGTTTCAGGGATGGGATCCTTCGGTCACCATGATGAGTCCCATTGGCGACAGCATTTACGCCATTACGCTAATTCTGGAAAGTGGCACACATCATACTTTTAAATATATCAATGGCATTACTTTCGACGAGCAGGAGCAGGTGCCGCCAGCTTGTGGCGAGCCTGATGGTTTTGGTGGCTACCAGCGTTATCTTGATGTTCCACTTACAGATACAGTATTGGCTCCGGTGTGTTTTGGTGGCTGCACCGGCTGTGTGGCACCTGCCGATATTGAGGTAACTTTCCGTGTGGACATGAGCAACGAAGAAGTTTCAGCGCAGGGCGTGCATGTGGCCGGCTCGTTCAACGGATGGGATACCGAAGCTGCCCTGATGACGCCCGCCAACGACGGTATTTATGAATACACTGCTATGCTTGTGGCCGGCGAATATTACGAATATAAGTTTATTAATGGCGACACCATCAGCGATTACGAACAGGTTCCTGAAGCATGTAGTATTAATGGCAATCGCTTTATCACAGTCGCATCCGAAAACATGGTGCTCGAAGTAGTTTGTTTCGGCACATGCAGCGCGTGTATCCCGCCGCTGCCAGTTGAAATAACTTTTAGCGTGGATATGAGCAACGAAATCGTATCCGGTGAAGGCGTTTTTCTGGCAGGTTCTTTCAACGATTTTAGTGCTACTGCCACCCCAATGCTTGCCGAAGATTTTGGAATTTATTCGATTACCCTCACCCTGCCGGCCGGCACCCACCAGACTTTCAAATATCTCAATGGTTCTTCATTCGATTTTGCCGAGGCCGTGCCCGCAGCGTGTGGCGAAGACGATACCTTTGGCGGCTACAACCGCTTCGTAGATGTTCCTGTCGAAAACACTTCGCTGCCTCTCGTTTGCTTTGGCAGTTGTGAAGCTTGCACGCGCAGCCAGATTATTGAATTAACGACCGGCTGGAATAGCCTTTCCTCCTACCGCCAACCCGACCAGGAAAATCTCGATGCGCTGATGGAGCAAATAGCCGGTGAACTCATCCTCTTGCAAAACCTATCAGGAAGCTATGCTCCGGCCAGCGGAACAAACACGCTTGTAACGTGGGATAACAGTACCGGTTACAGCGTCAAAGTTAGCGAAGATGTATCCCTGAACATCATTGGTATAAAAGTGCAGGATACGTCGCTGGCGCTTGCGGAAGGTTGGAATTTGATTCCCATGTTAAGCAGCGAACCCACAATGTCTGATGCACTCTTTGGAGAAGCAATCGAATCGTTGATCATTGTAAAGGATGTTGCTGGCAGCGGTGTGTTCTGGCCTGAATTCAATATTAATACAATACAAACCATGATGCCCGGCAAAGCTTATCTGGTGAAGATGGATGCACCTGCCAGCATCATCTTCCCATAAACACTACAATCAAATTGCCGAAAGCCGTTTGAAGCCTGCAAAATTGTTTCAATTGTTACATTTGCAAAAATGTACAACTAATATTACATTCCTGTGAAAAAGCTTACTGACCAAATACTTGCTTTCAGGTGGTTCATCATTGCACTTGTGCTTGCTTTGAGTGTAGTTGCCGGGTATCAGATAACCAATCTAACGATTGATGCGGATATCCTCAGATCATTGCCGGATGATGATCCGGATGCAGCATTGCTGAAACGCATTGGTGAAAACTTTGGTGGAAACAACATGGGAATCATTATCCTCGAAACGGATGATGTTTACCAAACCCCTGTGCTTGAACACGTGAGAGCGATAACCGATTCAGTTATGGAAATTGAAGGGATAACATCGGTAACCAGCCTGACGAACATCATCAACATAAAGGGGCAGGAGTATGGCTTTGAAATTGGCAGGCTGGTGGATGAATATGACCTGCCTGAAACGAACGGAGATTTTGAATTGCTGAAAGCCAATGTGCAGGGCAATGAAATGTACCGGGGTTCGATTGTTTCGGAGGATGGCACAGCTACGGTTATCATTTTTACACTCAGCCCGGAAGCCGATGTGCGAACCGTTGCAAGTGCGGTGATCGAAAAAACACAGGCACTCAATATTCCCGAAAAGCTCTATTACATTGGGTCTCCTATGCTGGTTAACTACATTTCAGACCTGATGCGGGGAGATTTGATACGGCTGTTGCCGATTGCTTTTTTACTGATAGCTTTCGTTTTGTTGCTTAGTTTCAGATCGGTTGAGGGGGTGGTAATGCCATTACTTACAGCAGTGATCTCCATTGTGTGGAGCCTGGGAATTATGGGGCTGTTGAATTACAAGATGTCGATGATTTCCAATAATATTCCCATCATTTTGCTTGCTGTGGGGAGTGCATACACCATCCATGTGCTCAACAGAATCAACCAACTGCGGATTTCCGACCGCGACACGGCCATCCGCAAAGCACTCGAATATGTGATGATCCCCGTATTATTGGCGGCAGCCACCACCATTGTTGGTTTTATCTCATTCATTTTTGGCGCCTACCTCGAAATGATTGTTGACTTTGGTATTTTCACTGCATTGGGAACTTTCTTTGCCTGCTTGTTGTCCATCTTTTTTGTTCCGGCTCTGCTGGATGTTACTATTTCTAAAAAGAGAAATAAGAAAATCTTAAACGAAAGAGTAAGGAAATCATTCCTGTCAGACAATTTTCTTTCACCTATCAAAACAATGCTGATCAAACATCCTAAATATGTACTAACCACCTGGAGTTTGCTGATCGGCCTGAGTATTATCGGCATATTTTCCATTAAGCGCAGCGTTGACATTCAGGATTATTTTAAAAAGGGCAATCCCACGCGCGAAGCCGAACGTATTATGGTGGAGAAATTTGGCGGGACAAAACCGGTGTTTGTTCTTTTTGAAGGCGACATGCAGAACCCCGAGGTGCTGAAAACGATGTATGAAACCGGCGAGTACATGGAACAAAGTCCTGATATTTATACTACTCAGTCACTTGCCGATCTTATTGCACAACTGAACGAGGCCATTTCCGGCGAACGAGCCATTCCGGATGAACAGGAAAAAATTGAGCAACTGTGGTTTTTGCTGGATGGCAATGAGGTGTTGCAGCGCTTTGTGAACGAAGACCTAAACGAAGGAATCATTATTTCCAAGTTCAAATCGCCGGATAACAAATCCAAGCAGATTTTTGCCGAATATATGAACACTTACATCAAGCGGCATTCGCGCGGCGATTGCAAAATCAGCGTCACCGGAATGCCATTCGTGGATATTACTATGGACAGAAGCCTTATCAACAGCCAGGTAGGAAGCATTTCTATTGCCATTGTTTTTGTCATTCTGCTGGTAGCACTCATCCTGCGTTCATTCCAAAGTGGTATTTTTTCGGCCATCCCTATTATCGCTGCCATCACGGTTTTGTTTGGGGTGATGGGGTTCACAGGCATCCCGCTCAACATTGCCACCGTCCTGGTTGCCAGCGTTGCCCTAGGCATTGGCATCGATTACTCCATTCACATCATTTCCCACTTTAGACACACCCTGAAAATAACCGGCGATGCACAACTTGCCATCGAAGATACCATCATGATCACCGGGAAAGCCATCATCATCAATGTGATTTCGGTCTCGGCCGGTTTTTTAATCCTGGTGTTTTCTGACATGGTTCCACTGCAATATTTTGGCTTTCTTATTGCGCTAAGCATGGTTGGCTCAAGCCTCGGCGCCCTCACACTGCTGCCGGTCATTTTGATTTTGGCCTACAGAAATAAAAAAATATAACCCATTTAACTTATTAATTATGAAATATTTCCGATTAATCCCGGTAACCATTTTTCTTTTCTTTTTAATCAATAGTCAAACAAGTGCGCAAAACGCTGATACGTTGCTCAGGAAAATGGACGACCTGATGTCGGCACCCAAAGACAGGGTGGCTACTATGGAGATGATCGTTACAAGTAAGAACGACAAAGAAACGATCAGGGAGGCACAGATGAAGCAAAAAGGGAAGGATAGAAAATTCTATCGTTACACCAAGCCTGAAAAACAGGCCGGGGTTTCCACACTTTCGTTGCCCGGAGATGAAATGTGGCTCTTTATGCCGGCATTTGATGAACCGGTGAAAATTACGCTACTATCGAAAAGCCAGGCTTTTACAGGAACAGATTTTTCGTATGAGGACATGGACAGCCGTTCGTTCAGCGAAAAATATGCTCCTACAATGATTAAATCAGATGATCCAAAATATTACAAACTGGAATTGGTTCCAAGATCAAAGAAATCCAACTATTCCAAAATTTTGGTGACCATGGAAAAGGTCAACCATTACCCGATAAAAATGGAGTATTTTGACGGCAGAGGGAATTTTTTTAAGGAGGCCACTTACCAATACGCCAGGCAAGGCAAGTACTGGTATGCCAAAGAGGTGTTGATGAAAGACCTGAAAAAAGGTTCATCCACCAAAATCGTGATGAAAGACATGAAGTTTGACCAGGGATTGTCGGATGATGAGTTTAAACTTGAAAAGATGATGGAGAAATAGCGTGATTAGCGCAGCCCGTTTGTTTCCCTGAAAATCAATGGATGAACTCAAAATCCCGATGCAGGTATTTTGTTTTTTTCATCATCTCTCTGATGTTGGTCATCGTGTCGAAGGGTGTTTCGTCGATGAACATATTAACCAGCCATGCCGGTATCTCGCCACCAGGGTCAACCTGCATGCGGAAAATCATTTCAAGATTTCCGTCCTTCAGTGTATTCACGTACCAGTCACCGCTTCCTTTCACCCGCACCAGCTTGTCTTTTACTTCCATATATTCGGGCAAAAGTTGAATATCAACGCGCAATTTTTTGGCCTGGCTATTCCAGATGAATGTGTTCAGATAAATGCCATCCCTGTTTGAGAACGGAAAAGGCATAGAAGCCTCAGCATAATAAATCTGGACGGTGTCGCCGGATCGTTCGAGCAAACTGGCATATTTAATATGGTATCCCCAGTCGGGCATTGCTTCCACATCGTGAAGTACAGCAACAAAATCTTCAACTTTCCCCGGAACTATCATCCGCGCTTTGAACGACTTGAGCGCAGAGGCTTCCGTCTTCAGGCTAAAAATTTCGATTCCATTTTTTGTTTTTGTCAAAACCCAAGCATCTTCATTTTGGCTAAAAACAGTATTCACTTTAATCAGTGAAGCGAAGATCAGGCAGGTAAGAATCAATTTGTTCATGGTGTAATTTCGATTTTTTCAGGAATATCATAATTGAACTCTTTCATGGCAAAACCCCATTCCTGTCGAATTTTTTCGAGTAATCCCCGGCTGATGGAATGTTTGTTTTTTTCATAACTCTCCATGCTTTGCTGGTAATTTTGGAAAAAGGGCAAAGCATCTTCAAACCCCTTTAAATCCAACATTTCGTAGATGGTCTTCAAATTACCCAGGGGATCGTGCTCCAGATCAGCGAAGGCGATTTCGACAAAGTTGCCATCGGGAATAAGTTGTTTCTGTTCCAGGAAATCCTTCATCAGATTTTTATAAACGGCAAAAATGTGGTTGTCAATTTCGGATTGTGTGATGGTGTGTAGCTGGAGATGCGGTAGCATTTTGATATAAAAATGCCGCGTAGAAAGAAACACTTCAACCGGATTGCGGTGGATGTGAATAAATTTAGCCTCCGGAAACATTTCGAGCAAAACTTTGATGCGCGCGGTATTCGGGGGGTTCTTCGACAGAAATTGCATGCTGCCTGTATTTTTCAGTGTTTTTTTTATTAAAAGTTTGTAAGCACTTTCCCAGGATTCTGTTTCCTCGTCAGAAAGCCCGCGGAATCTGATAAACCGGTCGTAATACATGCGGATGTTTTTTGGAAACATCCAGAAATAGTAAAAACAAACGGGGGCTTTGTCGCCGAGCGCAAATTCTTCTTCCTGCGGGTTTGCAGTATCCAGCGCAACATTGTCGCCTTTGCGGATTCCGGGTATCAGCAGCTTTGTAAAACCATGAAAGAGAAAACGGCCAACAATGTTGAAAAGCGTATCCGGGAAAACACTTTGATAGGTGGTAACAAATCCCATCCGGCTGTCCTGGCAAAGGAGATTGTGAAGATGCGTGGTGCCGCTTCGCCAGTGCCCAATAATAAATATGGGTGCTTTTTCGATCGCTTGGTTATTAAATCGCGGATTGATTACCAACCTTTCATAGGTTCTGAATGGCCAGTTGATCAGGTTGATGAGCCAGATGACCAGCAAGCGGAAATAATATTTTGGAGAGACCTGATTGTTAATGCACAGGTCAATTAGGACATCAACCGAATACCCGACGGCCGGGGGTAACAGTACACCTCTTTTTTTCTTTTTGGCTAAAGACACGGGCAAAAATACTGGAAATAAATTTATTGGCCAGCCGATTTTCAGACAACTACTAAAGAAATATTTACAGATTGTATTTTGTATTTTCCAGCTTATGAGGATATTTATGAGATTTCTCTCCACCGATTAGCGGATCGGAATGACAAGGCTGTCGTGCGAGAGATTGGTGAGGGAGGCGGAGTGCTTGGCATCTCGATCCTGTTGGTACGGGAGAGAAATCTAAATAATGCGACAATGACTTTACGGTGGGTCAGGAGTTCTTAGTCTTAACATTCCTGGTCTTGGATCTGCCGGAGAGCTATGCCGGCAGGTCTCCAGCAGAACCCGCGCGACTGAATATGCAGGGATAAGAATAGATAATAGATTTTTCTACCTAAAAGCTACCCAATAAAAAAACCACAGCTTAAAAGGCTGTGATTTAGTTACTTAAAATTAACATGTCGGGATGGCGAGATTCGAACTCGCGGCCTCTTCGTCCCGAACGAAGCGCGCTACCGGGCTGCGCTACATCCCGAATCCCAAAATTTGGGTTTGCAAAAGTAAAATTATCTTTTGAAATCGAAGCTATTTGTTTCAAAGAATCATCTTTTCCATATTTTAAGGTCGTGTATGATCAGCTTCAAAGATCAGAAATTTTTATAGACCCGTTTATTACTTTTTCAATAATCTTTCTGCTTTTTAATGCCTTCACCCTACGCTCGGCAGTTAAGCCATCATTGGAATTATCGAAATTGTAAGAAAAGACAATTTTCCATGGTTGCCCGGGTTTGGTCGATTTTGTTTGTCCTGAGTTATGCTCAAGAATCCTCCTATTGAGATCATCTGAAGAACCTACATAGAACCTTCCGCTTTTTCCACTTTGCAATATATAAAATGTCTTTCCCATATTACATCTTGTTGTCACTATCGCTGACCATCATGCAAGGTAAAGTAGAAATTGGTGTTTTTTCTTTTAGAAAATTGAGATTTTGAACCGCTGCCTCCCCGACCGATCGGGGCGCGCTACCGGGCTGCGCTACATCCCGAATCCCATAATTTGGGTTTGCAAAAGTAAAATTATCTTTTGAAATTACGTCTTTTGTTTTAAAATTTATCTGTCAAAATGCACCATAACTCTTTAAAACGTCACCGCAAAATCACTTTCTCACTTGCTATCAATCGGCCGTTGTCGGTGGATTGGAGCGCTAGCAGATAAAGCCCCGGCGCAAAGCGGGAAATATCCAGACTGAAATCTTGGGTTCCCGGGTTGAGCTGTTCTTTTTGTAAAAGTTCGGTTTTGTGGCCGCGGCTGTCGGTGAGCGTAATCAAAACAGAAGTTTGCTCCGGCAGGCTGAAGCTGACGCATAATTTTCCGGATGCCGGATTGGGAGCAACTTGCAGCCAGGTGCTATTGGATGTATCATCCGTGCGAATTTCGGGAACTCCTATGCCTAACGCCGTGCCATAAAGTTTTACATAGGCGTGGCCGTTGGCTCTGTAAAGTTCATCACCACCCGAAAAGATGAATTTGATTTCTACGGCAGAAACTTCTCCAAGGCTTTCAGTCCAGAGTTTTGGTATCAGACGGTGATCGGGCGTAAAGCCATTGGCTTGCCCGGTGGCGGTATTCATCGAGGCTACCAGTTCCAGATAGGCTTCTCCGGCAAGGGATTCGGTGAGTTTGCCGGCAGCCACACAAATAGTATCACCACTTTGCGGATCAACATCAAAAAAAGCTATCTCGTCGCCGGTTTCCATGGGCGAATCATTAATTTCGGCTTCCATCACAAAAATGGTCATCGGATTACTGGCGGTTTGCCACACCTGTTGGAAATGATGAGCTGATCCTGTAACGGTCATGTTTACGGGAATTTCGATGGAGGCATTGTAAGGGTCTGAATTGTTGAGCCGTATCTGCGCTGTGTAATCTCCCGTGTTAACATTTTCGGTAAAAAAGGTTATCTCTATTGTGGTGCTTTGGCCTGGCTGAATTATTCCTTCTGTTTGGTTCAGGCTTAGCCATCCGTCGGTTATGCTACGATTTATCACTGTAAAGTCGCAGCAGTTTCCATAAGTATAAGGATATGTCGGACCATAAACCAAGTGGGTCCAGTTGGTACGATAGCGCATAAAATGTTTGCCGGCTGAGACAGTATTGGGAATTGTGATTGTGAAGGTGTAGGGCTCATCAGCTAAAGCGCAAAAAGCATCATCCAAAACACATTCATCGAGCGTGTAATCCATATCATCATTATAGTCGATCCAAACATCAAAATAAGTATCGTTGTAACCGGCTTTTACTGTGAGTTGGTAATCACCTGGTGGCATCAGGTGCAGGCTATCCAGATATGCATGGTACCAGGCGGGGTTTCCTACGCATGGTATGTCGTTGATATGTATGTTGGCCAGCGACCAGTAAATCAGTCCGTCGCCCCAACTACAACCCGAAGTATATAAATTATCCACACACAACCCTGGCCTAAAATTAACAACTGTCTTTGTGCTGCAGTCATTATCGGGGTTTTGATCCCACGGCAGACTGACGCAAGCTTCAAAAAGATAGTATCCTTCTGGTGTCGAAAGGTTGGCAGTAAGCGGTAGTGTTATAAGAACAGTTTCTCCTGGTGCAATCCAATCCATACAGGTATCGTTGTATGTAAACCCTGGCCACGAAACTTCGTAAGGAAGACCATGTTTGATAGTGCTTTCCCCGAAATTAGCAACTTTGATAATAACAGGCTCTGCCCATCCCAGATTGTAGCCTGTGGTGGGTTGCATGATAAAGATAACTCCCGCATCAATCTCCAGTCTGTTTTCGGGAGAATTTTCCACCGTGACAATCCTTTGATCGAACGAATCGACAGGCGTTTGTAGCGATGCGGCAGTGGATAGTTTTTGCAGGCCGTTGTAGAGGTATTCAATCTCAAGCTCGTAAGCCATAGGTGCATTGCCCGTGTTGCCAATGGTAAGCTGCCGCACGGAGAATTTGGGAAATTCGATGGCTTCGTGCATCGAATCGGGACTATAAACTACCACTGGCAAATCCTGCCGTTTGGCTGAATAACCATCCTGCGAACCAGGAATCCACTGCGGCGCCAGAGCACCCACACACAGGTTCATGCTGAACATCACAAGAGAAATGAACCCGAAACGGAGAGAGATGTATTTTTTTTTCATAATAGCGTTGGGTTTTGAAATTGATCATTTTGTTTGTTGCAGCAAATTTAGAAAAATTAATGATAGGAATTTCCCACCTTTAATACCAAAAAAAACAGCATGCCGATGAAGACATGCTGCTTTATTTTCAATTGACAAGCACTATTTATTTTATAACCACTTTTCGTATTACGATATCCTCAAGTGTCTGAATGCGTATGGTATAAACGCCTTGTGGAAGTTTGCTCACGTCGATTGAAGTATTTCCGCCAATGTGCCTTGCCATTACCACCTGTCCGTTAAGGTTGGTCAGGGTTGCCTCGGCAGTTTCCGATGCCATGCTGATAAACAATTGGCCAGAGGCAGGATTGGGATAAATAGTAACCCGGGTTTTATCCATTTCTTCGATGCCTACTACGAGCGCTTCTATGCGTGAAAGCCCACCGTCGATAAAGTACATTGCGTCAGGCATTGTATTATCAAATATCGCATCTACCACCATTTCTGCATTCCAGGAAGGGCGATAGACCTTGAGGTAAAACATTTCGTTTTGCATCATACCGTCGCGTGGCGTAGTGGTGCTATCGTTGCCATAGGCTACCAGCGCAAGGTTTTGACCCGGCTCCTGGTAAATTGCGAAACCTACACACATTTCACTGTTTTCAGTCGAAAACACTCCAATTTGATCTTCCGGCTCCCAAGCGTCGAGGGCTTCGGCGGTAATGCTTATAACATGCGAGTTGCCGGTGGGTGCCACCAAATCCCAGCCTTCGCGTAAGAGCAAAGGATCACGATCTTTAGCACCCTCATTACTTTTTGTAAAGCCATCAAAAGAAATGGAAGCATCAGCGGCCATTTTCACCAGATAGGCTTTGCCTGCCTGCAGTGCGTTTAGCGTGGTTATTTCTTCAGAAGGCCAGTAAACAAGGCTGCCGGCGACTTCTTTAACAATTATCAAATCATCCATTACGTCAGCAAACAAATCATTGCAGCTTACCGGCGTTTCCGATAAAACGGGTATCAGGTTCCAGCCCTGGCTGAGTGCGATGGTCTGATTGGCTAAGGATGTTCCGGATATCGTCAGTCCTGCCGCATCCGAAAGCTTTATCTTATAGCCTTGCTGTGCGTCCCATTGCCCGATGGTGTTGATGTTTTGTGCCGGCCACCAAACTGCACCCATAGTTTGCACAATCACAATGTCGCTGGCAATGGGTGCCAAAACCTCTTCGATAGGCTGTGCTTCGGGAGTGATGTAGCTCGAAAAAGCTGACCAACCTACGGGCAGTGCCATAGTTTGCTGCATCATTCCGCCTTCAGCGGCAATCTGAAAATCGTCGATGTACATCCCGTCGCGGGTTACTGACACATCGCTGTAAAAATGGAAGCGTAGCAGAACATACGTCTCATCGAGGTAATTGTTGAGTGAATAGGTTTTTTCTATCCAGTTGCTTTGTATGCCATTAAACTCGGCAAGCTCAGTCCAGGTGCTACCATTGGTCGAAATTTCCAGCCACATATAGTCGTAGTTATCTTCCATATTGTAGCGCGTCCAAAACGAAACGCTTGCTTCTGTATAGCCCGCCAGGCTAAAGGCACCGAGTGAGGCATAATTATCCAGATTGGAGGCATAATTTCCGGCGGGGCTTTCGGTAAGGCTATGACTTGAAGAGTGCGACTGAGCAGTGGAAAGACCCCATTGATCCTGGAGGTCCCAATAAGGTGCGCCATTTTCAAAATCGATCATCAGCGGCAGACCAATAGGAGGCATGGGTGTGGCATAAATGATATTGGATGGATCGGACTCGTCGCCGGTGTCGGTGTAGATAGCCGTGACGTAATATTGGTATTGCGTACCATTGGTGACGTCGGTGTCGGTGAAGAAATTGTTGGTGGTATTATCGAGCAGAACGCCATCGCGGTAAATATTGAAATAGTCGATGTCGAACATCTGATTCCACTGCAACACCACCTCTTCATCACCAGGCAGCGCCACAAGGTTTTGTGGCGGGGTAATGCGGTCGGCCATCGAAACGGCAGTAGCCAGGATAGCCTGGGTAAAAAGTACAGCTTGTTCCTCATTGTTAAAACTGGGGCCAATGATGTCGTTGCTGGTATGGATGTAGGGGCTGTAATCGGAGCCGTCTTCAAACGGGAATATTCCCATAAATCCGGCATTATTAAAAGAGGTGTGGTCGCTGTCGCCACCCACGAGCATTCCTGGCTCTATAGGAAAATCAGGAAGGTAAACCGAGCAAATCTGTGTGTAATAATCGGCCAGCTCTTGTGCCGAAGCGGGATGGATAAGGTCGGTGTGGATATAACTACCTGGCTCCAGGTAACCGATCATGTCGAGGTTGAGATAGCCATGAATATTCATTCCCTGCTGCGCACAACGGTCGGCGTAGGCTTCGCTGCCATAAAGGCCATATTCTTCGCCAGAGAAAGCACAGAAAATGATGGTTCTATCGAATGAATGCTGGCTGAGAATGCGCGCAATTTCAAGCACTCCTGATGTTCCTGACGCGTTGTCGTCGGCGCCGGGTTCCAGACCCGAATAAGTGATAGAGTCGTAATGTCCGCCAATGACGATAAACTCATCAGGATACTTGCTGCCGGTTAAAGTAGCAATGACGTTGTCGCTGGCCGGGCCGTTAGGCATCGAAAAATCCTGCAACTCCACGGTGAGTCCCATGCTTTCAAACTGCGCTTTGATCCAGTTCATGGCTTCGATGCTTTGGGGCTTGTAGGCATTGCGTGTGCCGTAGTCCTGCAGATGCTGCACGGTGGCGGTAATATTAGCACCTGTAACTTCTTCGAGCAAACCAACGATAAAAGGATCAGGATCAAAACGTCCGTTTCTATCAAAAAACATGGCCACAGGCAGAGCAACCTGTTTGTTGGTAATGCGAACCATACCATCGTTTTTGGCCGGTGGCAGTTGTCCATACAGCGTTTCGTCGATACGTACCACCAGATGAGTTCCGCCATCGTATAGCACATCGGCGATGTTATTAATCTTTTGATAATAGCTTTCCCGACTCACAGTTTCGTCGAGATACACAAGGTAATAGCTCAGGTTGTTTTGCCAGGGATTGTGATCCAAAAAGATGTATTTATCTTTTAGTGCACCGTCGAGGGTGGCAATAATAAATTCGTCTTTGTAAAAATTAACCTTCATTTGGGGCATCCTGAAGAGGCTGCGGGTTTGGTCAAAATCTTTGGTAGGGATCAGCACAAGTTCGCCGGCAAAAGATGGCAATGTAATGAGGCAAATGGCCAGTAGAAATAAAATTCGTTTCATGGTAGTAAATTTATTAGTAAGCAATTACATTTTAAAAATTCGGATACAAAATAAATAAAAATATAAAAGTCACCGGTGAGGTAAGGTGGTAATGTTGGCAATTTAGAAGGAATCAAAAAGGTGTGAAAGGAAGCAGACCCGGAGGGTAAGGTGCACAAGGCGGCCAATAGAGAAATCATTACTTTTGCCAGCTTTAGAAAATGAAGGTATGAAAGTAGCAGGATTTACCATTATCCGCAACGGCGAGAAGTTCGATTATCCTTTTACCGAATCCATCCGCTCGGTGCTGCCGCTGTGTGATGTGATGGTGGTGGCTGTGGGAAATTCGGAAGATCACACGCGGGAAATCATCGAAAAAATCAACTCACCAAAAATCAAAATTATCGATACCGTTTGGGACGATACACTGCGCGAAGGCGGCCGGGTACTGGCCGTAGAAACCGACAAAGCCAAAGCCGCCCTGCCCGCCGATACCGATTGGGGCATCTACATCCAGGCCGACGAGGTGCTGCATGAGCAGGATTATCCGGCCATCAGAATGGCTATGGAGCAAAACCTGGCCGACAAACGCGTGGACGGCCTTCTGTTCGACCATCTCAACTTCTACGGCTCCTTCGACTACATTGCCGACTCGCGCAAATGGTCGTACAAACAGATCCGTATCATCCGCAACCACCCGGCCATCACCTCCTTTCGTGATGCCATTAGTTTTATGAAAAATGGAAAACGACTAAACGTAAAGAAAATCGATGCCGCCGTGTATCATTACGGCTGGGTGCGCCGCCCCGACGCCATGCAGCAAAAGCTGGAAACCTTTAATAAGATGTGGCACGACGACCAATGGATGGAACAAAACTTTGAAAAAACTGATACTTTCGACTATGCCAATATCGACTCGCTGGCGCACTTTGAAGGGACGCATCCTGCTGTGATGCACCAACGCATTGCACGCATGAACTGGCACTTTTCGTTCGATCCTACGCAAGGTATAAAACTCTCACCACGGCTGCGCCTGCTCAACTGGCTCGAGAAAAAATACGGAATCGAAATTGGGAAGTTTAAAACTTATCGAATCATCAAATAAAATAGCCAATGGCCAGAAAAATGCCACCCGGCAAAGAGCAGCCAGCACAAGAAACGGAGATGACTTTTTGGGAACATCTGGAAGCTTTGCGTTGGCATCTGGTGCGATCGATTGTAGCAGTGGTGGTTTTGGGAATCGTAGCTTTTCTGAACAAAGACATCCTGTTCAACTACATCATTCTTGCTCCTAAGTCATCCGACTTTATCACCAACCGCCTGCTGTGTGAACTGGGTCGGTGGGCGGCCAATTATTTGGCCTTCATTTCTCCTGACGCGCTTTGCATCGAAAACTTTAACCTTACGCTCATCAATATCAAAATGGCCGGGCAGTTTTTGATACATCTTTACATCTCTGTATTTGCCGGAATCATGCTGGCGGTGCCATACATTCTTTGGGAGGTGTGGCGCTTTATAAAGCCTGCTCTATACAAACACGAACAACAGCATACCTCAGGAGCGGTATTCTGGAGCTCGTTTTTGTTTTTGCTGGGTGTGTTTTTCAGCTATTTTCTCATCGTGCCTTTGGCCATCATGTTTTTGGGCACCTACAACGTAAGTGCAAGTGTCGAAAATCAAATTGCGCTCAACTCCTACATCAGCACGGTGGTGTCGCTTACCTTTGCGGTAGGCCTGGTATTTGAACTGCCCATCTTTGTGTTTTTCCTGACAAAAGTTGGCGTAATCACACCATCATTTATGCGCCGCAGCCGCAAAGCCATGATCGTGGTAGTGCTCATCGTTTCGGCCATCATAACTCCTGCCGACGTTTTTAGTCAAATACTGGTGGCCATTCCTTTGCTCGGACTTTACGAGGTAAGCATCATCATTTCGGCACGCGTTTACAGGCGACGCAATAGAGAGTTGGCCGCCGAAATGTAAAAACTAATTTTGGTATAAAAATCTCCCGCGTCGGCAGGCTCCTATTTCATCTTCCACTCCACCACTTTACCGCGGTCGGGATTGATCATGTAGTCCGGTACGTTGGCACGAATTTCTTCAAAGAGCAATTGCAGCAAGCGATGCTTGGCAAAGTTGCGCGAAAACACCAAACTCACTTCACGTAAAGGTGTGTAATCGTCGAATGATTTTACCTGCTGCTGCTTTTCTTCGGGCAGATCGAGCACAGCCAGATCGGGCAAGAGCGTGAAACCACCTTCCTTATCGATGATGCGCATCAGTGTTTCCAACGACCCGCCCTCAAATTCAAAAGGCATCTGGCTGTTGTGTGTTCCAGGAATCGCACAAAGATTGATCACCTGATCGCGAAAGCAATGTCCGTCGCTAAGCAGCCATATTTCCGGACTGTCGGCATCGCTCACTTTCACCAGCGGCTTGTCGAAAAGGGCGTGCGTAGGGCTGGTATAAACTTTCATCTCTTCATAAAACATTGGCCATTCACGTATTTTGCTGTTGTGATAAGGTGTAACGAAAATACCGGCATCCAACTCATCAGCGATAAGACGTCCGGCAATTTCATCAGTGAGCAGTTCGCGGGCCAAAAGCTGCACCTCCGGATAATGCCGCCGCAGGTTGCCGGCAAAACGCGGCAAAAGATAGGGCGCCAGCGTTGGGATGATCCCCAGACGGATTTTCCCACTGATTTTTTGGTTAAAGGTTTTGATGGTCTCGTGGATTTGCTCGGTTTCGTTGAGTACCAGTTGTGCCTGATCAATAATGAGCCGCCCTATTTCGGTAGCAATCACAGGCTTTTTGGAGCGATCGAAAATTACGATGCCCAAATCATCCTCCAGTTTTTTCACTTGCATACTCAGCGTAGGCTGCGTTACAAAACATGCCTGCGATGCTTTGGCAAAGTTGCGATGCCGGTCGATGGCCACCAGATATTGTAGTTGTACGAGGGTTATCATGGAAAATCAATATTTAAAAATTGCTAAAATCGCTGTGCCTATGCCAACTTCTTCTTACAACCTTGCGGCAGGCTTTTCGTTATCGTTTGTATATTTTTTTTATTAATAAAATAGAAGGATTTTAATAGTAACCTATTGATACTATACATTTTAATATTAGAAAATGATAATTATCAGAGCCGGAAGTACTCATTTTTTGGCATTGTAAAAATGCAAAAGTACATCTTTATCAATTCTCTCTATCGCATCATAGAAACATTCGATTTGTTTTATAACTTGATCTTAAGTAGTTTTGCACCATGATTTTAAAAATTAAATTTCTTTATTAATAACAAAAAACTCTCTAATCATGACAGAACAAATGGAAGTAAAAGAAGTAAAAAGGATCCCACTTATTGGTGACCAGGCACCCGACTTTAAAGCGATGACCACCCAGGGAATGATTCAGTTTTCGGAATACAACAAAGGAAACTGGGTAATTTTATTCTCACACCCTGCCGACTTTACGCCCGTATGCACCACCGAGATGTCAGCTTTTGCCGAGCAAGAAGATGAATTTGCTAAGTACAACACCAAACTCATGGGTTTAAGCATCGACAGCATTCACTCGCACATTGCGTGGGTGCACAACGTGAAGAAAAATCTGGGCATCACCATGCGATTCCCAATCATCGCCGACATCGACATGAAAGTAGCCAATCTTTATGGCATGGTTCAACCGGGCGAAGCCGAAACTGCCGCCGTGCGCGCTGTATTCTTTATCGACCCCAAAGGCAAAGTTCGCCTCATCATGTACTACCCGCTCAACGTGGGTCGTAATATGGACGAAATCTGGCGTGCGCTGAAAGCACTGCAAACCTCCGATGCCAATGGCGTAGCAATGCCCCTCAACTGGCAGCCCGGCGACAAGGTAATTGTGCCTCCACCAAAGACTGTTAGCGAAATGGAAGACCGCGAAAAGAGTAATTACGAAATGGTTGACTTCTATCTTGCTAAAAAAAGTCTCTAAGCATTTTCATTTTTAAAATTAAAAAAGACCGGCTCACCTCCGGTCTTTTTTATTTAAACATACTTTTGCGGCTCTTGCAATTTCCTACAGACAGGCAATAGAAATACTTAATTATACTTTTGTAAAAAAATAATCAACCAAAACTATGTCTTATACTAACGAACAAGTACTGGAAGCCCTCAAAGAGGTGATTTATTTCCCGAAAGCGGACAATATCGTATCGCTTGACATGGTGGATCATCTGGAGGTGACGGGCAACAAAATAAGTTTCACGCTACTATTTCCAAAACCCAACGATAAATCGGCAGCGATTGTTGAGCAATCGTGTATTGACGCCATCGAAAAACATCTGGGCAGCGATGCGCAGGTACGCGGCAACATTACACTAAAAGCCGGCGCGCGCGATGCGCTCTCACGCGTAAAACACATAGTGGCAATAGCGTCGGGCAAAGGTGGCGTGGGCAAATCGACTGTGGCAGCCAACCTGGCTGTGGCGCTGGCTAAAACCGGCGCGCGCACGGGGATTCTCGATGCCGACATCTACGGCCCTTCCATTCCGCTGATGTTTGATCTGGTAGATGCCCAGCCAGTTGCCGAGAATCGCGATGGCCACGACGTGATTATCCCGATGGAAAAGTATGGCATAAAAGTACTCTCCATAGGATTTTTTGTGCAGCCCGATCAGGCGCTGCTATGGCGTGGCCCAATGGCTTCCAATGCGCTGAACCAACTGCTGCGCGACACCGACTGGGGCGAACTCGACTACCTGGTACTCGACCTGCCTCCCGGAACCGGCGACATCCATCTCACCATCGTTCAGGAAGTGGACGTATCTGGGGTAGCCATCGTAAGCACACCACAAAAAGTAGCACTTGCCGATGCCCGTAAGGCATTTAGCATGTTCAATGGTGAAAAAACCCGCGTACCCATTCTGGGACTTATCGAAAACATGTCGTACTTTACCCCGGAAGAGCTGCCCGACAACAAATATTACATTTTTGGTAAAGAAGGTGGCAGGCAACTGGCCAAAGAAGCCGGCGTGCCATTTCTGGGCGAGATACCGCTGGTGCAAAGTATTTGCGAAAGCGGCGACAATGGCAAACCCGTTGCCTTGCAGAACGACAGCAATCCGGTAGCCAAAGCCTTTGACGAACTTGCCAGGAATATTATTGCAATACTTAATAAACCTAAAGGTTCGCCCTTTGCCTGAAATAATTCAGTTAAAAAGTAGTTTCTTTTTTTATTAAAATTATCATCCAATGGAAACCAACAGAGAAGATATCACACGTAAAGTGCTAAATGTTATCGATCAGATACGCCCCTACCTGCAACAGGACGGCGGCGACATAGAGTTTATAGAGCTTACCGACGACAATACCGTGAATGTAAAACTGCTGGGCGCCTGTGGCTCGTGCCCCTACAGCACCATGACCCTAAAAAACGGTGTGGAAACGGCCATGAAAAAAGCCATCCCTGAAGTAAAATCTGTAGAAGCTATAAATTTAGAAATATAAAAACAGATTTTGTTTGTTGTTTCACATGAGGCTGCCGGAGTATTCCGACAGCCTTTGTTTTTTATATCCTCCGTAACTTTATAAAAATTGTTAAGAACACGTCAGCTATAGCCGCTATTAATCTTGTACAATAGAATTAGAAATACTTTTGGCACGCTTTTTTAAGGGTTATATTTTAAATTGATTGACAACTAAAATTGATCGACTTTGTTTTATGAATATTCTAATCATCTAAATTAAAAACGTATGAAAAAAATCTTATTCATTATCGCAATTGCATTAGTGACGAGCTTTACCACGACAGTGAAGGCTCAGAACGTTTATCACCCCTGGATTATCGGTGTAAGTACCAACTACACCGACTTCAATGTGATCAATTATCCTGTCGCTGAACAGTTTCAGGATGCCAACTGGATGGGCAAACATTTGCCAACTATGCTGCGTTTTGGTCGCAAACTTAACAACTCATTTGCTTTAACGGCAGTGGCCTCACAAGTAACACTCGATGTAGATAAATTAAATCGTATTCCGCTTCAGAGCAATATCTACAGCGACTTTTTCTGGAAAGTTGGCGGGCAACTGGAGTATCACCTTGCCAACGGGTACCTACTTAACGAGAAAAGCTGGTTTGCTCCCTATATTTTTTCCGGAGTAAGCGGCTCTACTCTCGACGAGGTAACCTATGCAAGCATCCCAATGGGTGTTGGCTTTAATATCTGGGTTTCAGAATATATTGGGTTCAACTTTCAGGGATCGTATGATTATGTATTCGACTTCAACGATTACATGCACTATTCAGCAGGTATTATCGTACGCTTTGGTAAGCCAATCGACAAAGACAAAGACGGCATCCCGAACTACTACGACGAATGTCCTGAAACACCCGGCGTAGTTCAATTCGACGGTTGTCCTGATACCGATGGCGATGGCGTGGTAGATAGTTTGGATCAGTGTCCGAATGACTACGGCATGGCTTCGGCAGCCGGATGTCCCGATCTGGATAAAGATGGCATTCCTGACAACCAGGATAAATGTCCCGGAACTTACGGTACTATTGCTCACCAGGGTTGCCCCGATACCGACAACGATGGCATAATCGACAGCGAAGATCGGTGCCCCAATCAGGCAGGCCCTATAGCTACTATGGGTTGTCCTGATAGTGATAATGACGGTGTGCCTGATGAGTGGGATCTTTGTCCCAACGAAGCTGGTCCTAAGAGCAATGCCGGATGTCCGATAGAAGAGAAAACAACCACGATAGTTATCCCTGTTGAAAAACAGCAAGCTATCCAAATGAACCAGAAAAACATTGAGTTCGACCTCAATAGTGCTAAACTACGCACGAGTTCCGTAGAGAGCCTGGATAACATCATCAAAATTATGAAAGAATATCCACAGTCGCGTTACACCGTTTATGGATATACCGACGATACAGGTCCTGCCAATTACAACTTTGACCTGTCGCAGCAGCGTGCTGCTTCCGTTAAAGAATATTTCGTGAAGAACGGAATTGCCGCTGACCGGCTCGAATCCGCAGGATTTGGCGAACAGAATCCATTGCTCCCCAACACCAGTGAAGCGAATCGTAAGATGAACCGCAGGGTGGAGATTAATTCCATCAACAAATAGGTTTGACGATTAATAACCAATCAAAGAAAAAGCCCGGTGCCTTGTGCGCCGGGCTTTTTTTGTGAATGTTTTTTTTACAAAAAAACTAATATTAAATCGTAATATTTTAGGTGCTTTTCACCGATCGGTAAGATTGACCGCTTTCCTTTTCAGGATAAATATTTGGCAACGATAGGCATGCGCCGCCCCATGCCAAATGCTTTGGTTGAAACACGCAAAATGGGGGGCGTTTGATGGCGTTTGTATTCGCTGGTATTTACCAACTTTAGAATACGCCGAACGACTGCTTCCTCAAATCCGGCAGCCATCAGCTCGCGCGGCCCTTGCCGCAGTTCGATGTATTGGTAAAGAATTTTGTCGAGAATGTCGTATTCAGGCAGCGAGTCGCTGTCTTTCTGGTCGGGACGAAGCTCTGCCGATGGCGGCTTGGTGATAATGTTTTCGGGAATGATATCTCCGTTACGATTGATGTACCGCGCAAGGGCAAAAACATCTGTTTTATAAACATCGCCCAACACCGAAAGCCCGCCGTTCATATCCCCGTAAAGGGTTCCATAGCCAACGGCCGCTTCACTCTTATTGGAAGTGTTGAGCACAATGTTTCCAAACTTGTTGGACAGCGCCATAAGCAACGTGCCCCGGATACGCGCCTGCAGATTTTCTTCGGCCAAGCCAAATGGCATGTCTTTGAAAAAGGGCTTCAACGTTTCACCGAAACTTTCGTAAGCCTCATTAATATGGATCAACTCATGCGGGCTGCCGAGGTTTCGCAGCAACGCCAGCGAGTCGTCAACGGAGTGCTGCGACGAAAATGGAGAGGGCATCAACACCGATAGCACCTTATCTTTTCCCAGGGCTTGGGTGGCAAGCACAAGGGTAACCGCCGAATCGATGCCGCCCGAAAGCCCCAGAAGCGCACGGTCGAAGCCAAGTTTATCGAAATAATTGCGAATGCCCATCACCAGTGCATCGTGTATCAGTCCAATCTTTCTGCTATCAGCAGGGTATTTATCCAGAGGTCGCTGGTAGGAATGGGTAGAAAGGTTTTCGGTATCAAAAACCTGAAAATCTTCTTCAAAATAACTCAGCTCACCGGCAATATTACCCATAGCATCGATGGCCAATGAACCGCCGTCGAAGAGTAATTCTGTTTGCGCACCCACGTGATTCACATAAAACAAAGGCAACTTGTAACGCAGCACATTGGCCATAAGCATATCGGTACGCGCCACATGCTGGGTATAATTAAAGGGCGACGCTGCAATATTGATCATCAAATCTGGCTGGTGACGCATCAGCTCATCCATGGGTGTGACGATATACAAAGGATTGTTGCCGAAATTCCACAGGTCTTCACAGATGGTGAGCGCTATCTTTTTGCCGGCAATATGCACAATATCGAAATGGGTGTTGGGTTCAAAATAACGATACTCATCAAAAACATCGTAGTCGGGGAGCAGCGATTTGTGCCTGATTGTTTTAACTTCACCGTCGGCCAGCACATAGGCCGAATTAAAGAGGTCTTTGCCACGCTCGTCATGGTTACGTTCTGGTGCACCCACGATGGCAGTAATTCCGACACATCCGGCAGCTATTTCCCGAAGCGCCACCTGACATTGTGTAATAAAATCATCAAACTCCAGGAAGTCGCGCGGAGGGTAACCTGAAACGGCAAGCTCGGCAAAAACCACGAGATCGGTTCCGGCTTCTTTAGCACGCCCTATGGCATCCAGGATGCGTGACACATTGCCCGAAAAATTTCCGATATGATAATTAATTTGTGCGAGTGCGATGCGCATGACGGGAAAATCTATTAGAAAATAATGCCCAGCGTAAGCTCGATAAAATGGGGCGTGGCTTTTTGTTTCACGTCTTCATCCACAGTATTGTAGCCTTTCATAATATTAGAAATACCATTGTAATAGGTGATGCCGACAATGATGGAGGTGGAGTTGTCGATATAATATTCGATGCCGCCACCCAGTACCAGCGAGGCTTTGAGCAGCGTTGTCTCGTCGGTGAGGTCGCGCTCGTTAGTTTCGCTCATATAGTTGCCCGACACCCGGTACTGAAATGTTTCTTCAGCTTTTGCTTTGATATTAAAAGCAAGCGAAAATCCAATCTGACCGTAGTATTGCAAATTATCGAAGCGGTTGGTTTTCATTTTTAGCGTAAGCGGAATATCGATGTAGCGTAACTTCATGTCGCTTACCATGGTTCCGGTCTGGGTTGTCGAATCGCTGCCATTCACCATCACCAGTTGGTAGGGATAGGATATTTTTCCGTTTAGATAATTGACATTGAAACCAGTGCCGAAAAAATAATTTTCGGTGATGGTGATGTCGCTTATAAAACCCCACGAGAAGCCAGCCTGTGCGCCTTTGTTTTCGTAATCCTCCGAGTCGGGCGAAACCCAGGTAATGGCAGGCGCTACTTTCAATCCAAACCGAAAAGGCTTTACCTGGCTCACAGCCGTATGCACTATCAATAGAGAACCAAGTGTGAGCAAAACAGTTATTTTTTTCATAATGTTTCCGATGATTAATGGAATAAACGGAGGCAAAAGTAGTGAAAGATTAAAAGGGACAAGCAGCTATCAACAATAAAGTATTTCCGGTACCGGAGTCTAAAAAGATGGTCAACAACAAAACATGACAAGAAGTGATGCAGCATAGCTATCGGGACTTTTCTACATCCATTAATAATTTTTATAAATCACTTTGTGTTTTCTGTCTATATTTGTCGCCATTCAAAAACATTAATCTAAAAACATTAAAACTATGAAACGATTCACCTTTGTCATGATCCTGATGCTGGCTGCCGGTTTTGCCTTTGGTCAGATTTCGTTAGGCCCCAAGATCGGCTACAACACCTCTAAACTCACCGTGGATGCTTCTGATATCAGTTCCGATCTGAAAAGCTCCTTCAACTTTGGTGTTTTCCTGCGTGTTGGCAAAAAAATCTATCTGCAGCCTGAAATCAATTGGATGACGCGCGGCGGCGTATTCAAATCCCCTAGCCAATCCTCGGTTTCCCCGATCAACCAAGAGATCGACCTGAAAACCATCGAAATTCCTGTGCTGGTCGGCTGGCGAATTATCAACCTGGGCGTTGGCAACATTCGTGTTATGGCCGGGCCATCAGGTTCCATTGTAGTGGATAAAACAATCGAAACCAATGATGTTGATAAGCCTATCAAAGACAGCGATATCAACGACATGATCTGGGGATTCAATGTAGGCGCGGGTGTAGATGTGCTCATGTTTACCCTCGATGTACGTTATCAAATGGGGTTGAATGAAATTATCGGTAAAGTGGAAAACTTCGATTTCAATTCCAAAAACAACGTATTCTGTGTATCGTTGGGCTGGAAAATTCTATAATCAACAATATTTTTTCCCGCCAACGGGTTAATAAAAAGTGTCAGCATCTTCCAATGTGTTGACACTTTTTTTGCTTATCGCAATAGCTAAAAGCCAAACAAACAGAAATGAAAGTTTATCGGTTATTAATTTTTCTTTTTACGCTGCTGTTCATAGCTTGCAGTGGTGAGCATAGCAGGCTCGATATCGACACCCGCGACATAGAAATTCCGTCTGTTCACATCCGGCGTTATGAAAAAGCACTTTTCGAAATCGCTCCCGACAGCATGCAAGCCATGGCCAAAGCCATAGCTCCCGAGTTTCCGATATTTTTGGATGCCGACCTCGACGATACACTCAACATCATGCGGCTGCACGAGTTCGTTGCAGAGCCACTAAACCAGCAGCTTTACCAAAAGTCGCAGGAGGTGTTTCCCGATCTCACCACTTACGAACACGATTTTACGGAAGCCTTCAAGCGCTTCAGATATTTCTTTCCCGACAAAGCACTACCTGATGTTTTCAGCTACGTTTCGGGCTTGCTCTACGAAAATCCTGTTCAGTTTTTTAATGAAGATATGATCATCGCCCTCGACATGTATCTGGGCGCCGACATGGAAGCATACCGCAAAATGCGCCTGCCACGCTATGCCATTCGCACCATGGCGCCCGAATATATTGTACGCGATGGCATCCACGAAATGTACCTTTACCATTTTCCGTTGCGTCACGGCACTACTTTTCTTGAGCAGGCCATCGACAAAGGCAGGCAACTGTACTTCCTCGATGCCTTATTGCCAGCCACCGCTGACAGCATCAAGATCCGTTTTACGCAGGCTCAGTTCGAATGGTGCCAACAAAACGAAGCCAACATCTGGTCGTTTATCATCCAGAACGACTTGCTCTATTCGTCCGATATGCAGGTACTGCGCAAGTTTTTTGCCGATGGCCCTTTTACCTCCGATTTCTCCACCGCGTCTCCACCACGTATTGGCGAGTGGTTGGGCTGGCAAATCGTTCGGTCGTTTATGAACAGAAACGAAAAGGTTTCCCCGGAAGAATTATTTACCAACCTCCAGGCGCAGGAAATTCTAAAGCGCTCCGGCTACAAGCCCAAAGGTGAAGTTGCACCGTGATCAGTAACCTCAGTGGGCAGCCTTCAGTTCTCAGTCTTCAGTCCTCAGTTGGCAGCCTTCAGTTCTCAGCCTTCAGTTCTCAGTTCTCAGTCTTCAGTTCTCAGTTGGCAGCCTTCAGTTCTCAGTCTTCAGTTCTCAGCCTTCAGTCCTCAGCCTTCAGGCCTCAGTTCTCAACCTTCAGGCCTCAGCCGACAATCCTCAGTTCTTAGCCTTCGGTCGGCAGTTTCAGTCCACGATTCTCCGCAGGAGTCAGTGGGGTAAAATATAGAAATGAGCATACGATAGTAATGTTTTTACATCAAAGCCCCAACGGGGCGACATCATTAATGCGGGAATCAGTCCTCAGTTCTCAGCCTTCAGTTCTCAGTCCTCAGCCTTCAGTTCTCAGTTCTCAGCCTTGAGTCCTCAGTTCTCAGCCTTCAGTCCTCAGTTGGCAGCCTTCAGTCTTCAGTTCTCAGCCTTCAGTCCTCAGTTCTCAGTCTTCAGTTCTCAGTTGGCAGCCTTCGGTCGGCAGTTTCAGTCCACGATTCTCCGCAGGAGTCAGTGGGGTAAAATATAGAAATGAGCATACGATAGTAATGTTTTTTCATCAAAGCCCCAACGGGGCGACATCATTAATGCGGGAATC
>SABY01000259.1 GCA_009928785.1 Clostridia bacterium
CTTAGCTCTTTCGATGATTTCCACTAATCTCCAACATTTATTTTTGCTCAATGGCTTGGTTTCCATGATGCGTACAGTGTCGCCGATGTTGCATTCGTTGTTCTCGTCGTGAGCCGAAAACCGTGTGGTTTTCTTAACGAACTTTTTGTAGATGGGGTGTTTCACCCGTCGCTCGACCTGCACCGTGATAGATTTTTCCATCTTGTTGCTTGTAACCAGGCCTATCCGTTCTTTCCTTAAAGATCTTGTTGTTTGGGCTTCCATTGTTATGCAATCTGATTATAATTTTCCTACTAATTTTCTTTTGCGGATCTCTGTTTTGAGCCGTGCGATGGTACGGCGGTAGTCCACAATTTTATTCGGATTTTCCAGAGGACTTACTGCGTGGTTAAGTTTGAGGCGTGTAAGTTGTTTTTCCTCTTCTTCGAGCCGTTCGAGCAAGTCGTCGTTGGCTAGTTCTATTATTACATTCTGTTTCATAGTTCCGAAATATTATTCTATTCTGCGTAATCTCTTCGTACAACAAACTTGGTGATGACGGGCAGTTTTTGTGCTGCCAGGCGCAAAGCTTCTTTGGCTACTTCCAGGGGTACGCCATCGGCCTCGAAAAGTATGCGACCCGGGGTAACGCGTGCTACGAAATACTCGGGAGCACCTTTGCCTTTACCCATACGCACCTCAGCAGGTTTCTTGGTCACGGGTTTGTCCGGGAATATCTTGATCCAAATCTGGCCTTCACGTTTCATGTGACGCGTTACTGCCTGACGTGCAGCTTCTATCTGTCGTCCTGTTAGCCAGGCCTGCTCAAGCGATTTGATACCGAAGGAGCCGAAAGCAAGCTGGTCGCCCCGGTGGGCATTGCCTTTCATTTTGCCTTTCTGCTGCTTTCTGAATTTGGTTTTCCTTGGCTGTAACATTGTTTTATATAGTTATAAAAATGAATATTCGTTGATTACTGTTCTTTACGCTGGCGTGGCTGACGGGGTCCGCGTGGGCGTTTTCCGCCGGGGCCGCCGGCCTGGTTTTGCTGCTTGCTGTCGCCCGGTGTGGTCATGGGAACCAGGTCGGGGCTGCCATAAATTTCGCCTTTGCAAATCCATACTTTAATACCAATACGTCCATAGGTTGTATGTGCTTCGGCATGTGCATAGTCGATGTCGGCACGCAGGGTATGCAATGGTGTACGACCTTCTTTGTACATTTCGTTACGCGCCATCTCGGCACCACCAAGTCGTCCTGAAATCAATACTTTGATACCTTCGGCACCGATGCGCATGGTGCTTGCGATGGAAGTTTTGATAGCACGCCGGAATGAGATACGTCCTTCGATCTGACGGGCAATTCCATTGGCTACCAGCACAGCGTCAAGTTCGGGGCGTTTTATTTCGCTGATGTTGATCTGAATTTCTTTGCCAGTAAGCTTTTTAAGCTCCTCTTTCAAACGATCGACTTCCTGTCCGCCTTTTCCGATGATGATTCCCGGACGTGCGGTGTAAATGGTAACCGTAACAAGTTTCAATGTACGCTCGATGTAAATCTTAGAGATACCGGCTTTGGAAAGACGGGCGTTGAGGTACTTACGAATTTTATCGTCCTCCACCAGTTTGACGCCAAAAGTTTTGCCGCCGTACCAGTTCGAATCCCATCCTTTGATGATTCCTAACCGAAGACCTATTGGATTAGTTTTCTGTCCCATTAATTATTGTGATATGAATTATTAATATCTAAATTATTCCTGCGTATCAACCAATTGAACCTGACGGCTATCCACCACAACGGTAATATGATTAGAGCGTTTGCGTATGCGGTGCGCTCTTCCCTGTGGTGCCGGACGAATACGTTTGAGCTGTCGTGCGCTGTCAACCATTACTGATTTTACGTACAGATTGCTGTCTTCCATTTTTGCGCCTTCGTTCTTTTCCTGCCAGTTGTTGATGGCCGAAAGGATAAGTTTGTTGAGGCGATCAGCAGCCTGATTAGGCTTGAACTTAAGCATATTCATAGCCATTTCGACACCCTTACCTCTAACCAAATCAGCCATCAGCCGCATTTTGCGGGGCGAAGTAGGACAATTGTTAAGCTTGGCAAAATAAAGTGTCTTGTTAGCTTCTTTGCGTGCTTGCGCAGTATTATGTTTTCGTGCTCCCATGATAATTTATCTCCCTTTATTATTTTTTCTTACTACCGGCATGGCCTCTGAACTGACGAGTAGGGGCAAATTCTCCCAACTTGTGGCCTACCATATTTTCGGTTACATACACCGGAATAAATTTGTTTCCATTGTGCACAGCAACAGTGATTCCGACAAAATCGGGCGAAATGATTGAGGCTCTCGACCAGGTTTTTATCACCGATTTCTTGTTGGCAGCCTGGTTTTCAAGTACTCTCTTTTCGAGCTTGAAATGAATGTATGGACCTTTTTTAAGCGAACGACTCATTGTATCAATAGTTTACTTGTTACTTCTTCCTTCTTTCGATAATGTACTT
>SABY01000118.1 GCA_009928785.1 Clostridia bacterium
GATAATGCCCCGTTGGGGCTAAAACCTGAAATTATTTTCGGTTGTGCTGGTTATCTTCTTACTTCTAACCTCTATCTTCTTTCCTCTTCTTCAATCCCGACTCATGCTGCGCTATTGATAACGCCCCGTTGGGGCTAAAACCTGAAATTATTTTCGACATCCAACCTCTACCTTCTTTCCTCTTCTTCACTTCGGCAGGCTCCACCTGCTGCTCCACCACCCTTGCCATCCATCTTCTAATTTTTACCCACAACCATCCACCCATTGCCCTCTAACTTCTAACCTCTATCTTCTTTCCTCTTCTTCACAATGTATTCGCCACATGAAAAAAGAATCCCGGCTCTCCCTGCCGGTTTACCGAAAACTCTAAGCGGAAAACCATATCATAATACGTTACCACATCAAGCCCTACTCCGGTGCCCAGCAGCAGGCTGTTCGACAGGTCGTTGTAATCCTGCTTTCGGTAATCATCCACATAGCCCGCGTCGATGTACCAGTTAAGATAAAGTGCGTAATGGATCAATCCGAATTTTTGGGATTTCAAAAAACCAATATTTTTAACCCGCGTAGGGACAATGTTAAATTTCAGCGTGTTTTTGGAGAGCACGAAGCTTTGCCCGTCCACCACGTAAAGTTCGTAGCCGCGCACAAAATTGCGTCCATAGCCCAGTCCCTGCTGATAAAAATAGGGCTGATCGCGGGAGGTGGAAATTTTTCCCGTCCAGTCGGTGCCGAAATAAAACTGCTTGGAAAGCTGCCAATAGTGTCGGTACGAACCCCAGATATCCATCATGGAGATGTTGCCGTCGCGAAACAAATTAAAACCACTCTTACTGATGTTTCCTTCTAAATAGCGCCCGTGAAGCGGATAGTTTTTCGAATCGCGGTAATCGACGGTATAGCGATAAAGCAGCGTCAGGTATTCGTTTTGGGTTTTCCCGTTGAACGAATAATCAGGGTTGAGTTGCAGCACCGTGTCGGCAAAGTTGAAAAAACTATAGCCAAGCTGCAGCAAATGATGCTGGTAAAGCGATGGCCGGTGGGTGATGCCGAGAAAAGAATAAAACCGCGTGTAAAGATAATTCTTGGAGTCCTTCACATTTTCGAGTTGGTTGTCGCGGGTTTGGTATGCCACTTCATGGTTGCGACTGAAACCCATGCCTAATGTGGCGCCAAAAGTTTGTTTTTTATTGATGAAAGGGACATCGTAACTCAATTCATATTTTTCGTCGTAGCCAAAGCGCAGCAGTAAATTGAGCCGCTCTTTGCGCCCACGCATATTTTCTTTTATTAATAAAAGACCATACGAAATGCGGTCGGGGTCTTTGGTTTGCCACCACGAGTTGAAGTTGCGATCAGAAATCTCAAAAATCGGAAATGGCCACAGATACCAGCGTTCTATCACGTCGATGTGAATTATTACGTGCGAATACCGGCCATACGTGAGGATGCTGTCGTGGATGGTGACAAAGTTGAACAAAGAGGTGTTCAGCAGATTTTCGCGGGTACGTTTCAGATGATTAATCAGATCATACGCCGGAATGGTGTCGTGGAGATCGAAGGTGAACTCACGCAATATGATGTTGGGTCGGGTAACTTTGTTGCCCCGGATTTCGACTGTGTCGATAACGATGCGTAATCCGGGATCAAAAGTGTTGCTCACCACAAAAACGCTGTCGCGGCTGGCAAGGTCTATGGCATTGGCTGCCCGCTGACCTTGTGCAAAATGGCTGATTGCGAAAAGCAAAGAAATTAGTAAAACAAGCCTCATTATAGTTTCAGATACATCATCAGCGAATCATAGCGGTCGCGCAGCAGGTCTTCGTCTTTTTCGTTCATTCCAAAATAGGCGGTAATATCGTATTCAAACCGGGCAAAAGTTTGCAGCACTGCCTCAATGTTGATGCGATTGAGTTTGAGCGTGATATGGAGCAAACTGCTGTTGGGCAGGCTGCTCAATCCCATGCTCATTATTTTGGCGTCGTTGGATTCGACGATGCGGGCTATCTCGCTAAGCGAAAAATCGGTTTCGCTCACCTGCAGCACAATAATACCCCCCGGATTTCCCAGCGACATAGTTTCGGTCATTTTATACATGGCGGTTTCGGCGGTGAGCGCGCCCAGGTAGGTATTGTCCTGGCTGGTGACGGCAATCAGACTGAGGCGGTTTTGCGCCATCAGCCGCAGCGCATTATAAAAATGATCGCCTTCCAAAATAGCCACAGGCACCGGCGAGAGATTAATTTCGGCTAACGTCAGGTTTTCATCATCAATTTCCAGCAAACTTTCTTCGGAAACTGTGCCTTCATACACCAATTGATTCACCAAAGGCAGATGGCTCACTTTGCCCTGATCCATCAGCGCCAATGCGCGCTGCACCGTATCGGTAGGCAAGAGCGGGGTTATCAGGTCGTCGATTAATTCGATGGTGGTCATTGTTTCAGTTTTTTCTGTAAAAGGCTTCTTAAAAAACGTGTAGCTTACGCAAAAAGTACATCCTGTAGGCTGCTATTCCCACTCCCAAAGCTCCTTGTCCAGATAGTCGTCGTTGTAAATCCGAAGATAGCTATCGTAACGCGATAATGGAATTTTTCCTTCTTCCACAGCTTGTTTCACAGCGCATTCAGGCTCGTGGGTATGGGTGCAGTTATTAAAATGGCAATCATGCATATAACGTCGCATCTCCGGAAAACGTTCAGCGATCTCATGTTTCTGAAACTCCACCAGCCCAAACTCACGTATGCCAGGGGTGTCGATGATGTATCCGCCAATGGTCAGCGGGTGCATCTCGGAGTAGGTGGTGGTGTGGCGCCCTTTTTCGTTATAGCTCGATATGCGTCCGGTAGCCAGCTCAAGGCCAGGCTCTATGCAGTTGATCAGCGCCGACTTGCCCACCCCCGACACGCCCGAAAATAGATTTATCTTGCCGGCAATGGCGGCCTTTAGTTCATCAATATTTTGGCCTGTAAGCGCCGACACATCAAAAGTTGGATAGCCGGCATCCCGGTAAATGGCTGCCCATTGCCGCAGCTTCTCCAAATCTTCCGGTTGATAAATATCAATTTTATTAAAAACCAGCGCGGCGTCGATGTGATAAGCCTCTGCAGTTACCAGAAAGCGATCGATAAATCCTGCGGTGATGCGGGGTTGGCGTATGGTTACCACCAACAGAGCAAGATCGATGTTGGCGGCAATGATGTGCGACAACTTGGAGAGCTTGGTCGATTTGCGGATGATGTGATTGTGGCGTGGCAATATGTCGGTGATAATTCCTTCAGGCTGTCCGGGCACACGATCCAGCTTTACGCGGTCGCCCACAGCCACCGGATTGGTGGTCTTGATGCCGCGCAGCCGCAGCCTTCCCTTGATGGTGCAATGGAGCTGTTGGCCATCATCCAACTTAACCTGATACCAGTTTCCCGTAGATTTTATTACTAAACCTTCCACAATTATTGACCTTTGCTTTTGAAATTTTATAATTTTGCTCAAAATTAATTTATTTAAGATTCGCTCAACCTAACATCAATCATCGTGGCATATCTAATCCCCCTGTTTATCGCACCAGCCATTTTTCTTTTGCTACTGCTGATAGCACAAGCGGCAATGGAGAAAAAAACATTGGCACTCTTTGCAAGTTCCTACATATTTGGATTTGTGGCCGCGTTGCCCATGATTATTGCCATCTATCTGGTAAATACCTACTGGCTGGTACATGTGCAAAGCCTGCGACGTATTTTGTTTTATGGCTTCGTACTTATTGGTTTTCTTAGTGAGCTTACCAAATTTTTGATACTGCGCTACAAATACGTACCCAACGAGCAAATTACCAAACCCTTCGACGGGATATTGTTCTCGATTATGGTATCGATGGGTTTTGCCACCCTGGCCAACATCTATTTTTATTTTCAATGGGACTATACCGACAACCTGCTCACAGTGCTCTACGCCGTACCTTTTGCTAACCTGCTCACCGGCATTATTCTCGGTTTTTTTGTTGGGATGGGAAAATTCAGAAATACAAGCTCTTTCGATTCACTCACCGGTTTGGTGGCTGCCATCTTTTTTAATGGGTTCTTCAGTTTCTGCCTCTTTTCGCAAGACTATTTGCTGCTGGCACTTGTAGCAGCCGGAACACTTCTTATCTGCATTATGCTTAGTGTGCGCTCCGTGAATACCGACGTGAAATCGATCATGTAACCTGCTGGCCGGAAACCAAATCCGTATTTTTCCACTTGTTAATATTTCATAAATAAGGCGGCAGCAGCTTTTCCCGAAAAACTAATACTGACGGGTTTTCCTAATTTTGCAAATTCCGTTTGCAATTCAATCATTTGTAATTTATTAAAAACTATAAATATCTATGGAAAGAATAACTGTAATAGGTGCCGGAAACGTGGGCGCAACGTGTGCCAATGTGATAGCACATAAAAATCTTGCCAAGGAATTGGTGCTGGTGGATATTAAAGAAGGTGTGGCCGAAGGCAAAGCGCTCGACATTTGGCAAACATCCTCCATCAACAATTTTGATACACGCGTGGTGGGATGCACCAACGATTATTTGCGTACCAAAGGATCGGGTGTGGTGGTTATTACTTCGGGTGTGCCACGCAAACCAGGCATGAGCCGCGACGATCTGATAAAAACCAATGCACGTATCATTTACGATGTCACCGAAAAGGTAGTGAAATATTCACCCGAAGCCATCATCATAGTGGTGAGCAACCCACTCGACGTAATGACCTACGCAGCCTGGAAAGCTGCCAACAAACCACCGCAAAAAGTTTTTGGCATGGCCGGCATTCTCGACACCGGACGTTACACGGCTTTTTTGGCCACGGCACTCGATGTATCGCCAAAGGACATACATGCACTGCTGCTCGGTGGCCACGGCGATTCCATGGTGCCGCTGCGTCGTTACACTTCTGTGAAAGGTATCCCCATTACCGAACTGCTCGGCAAAGATGAAATTGATAAAATTGTAGAACGCACCCGCAAAGGCGGCGGTGAGCTGGTTAACCTCATGGGTACTTCGGCCTGGTATGCTCCCGGTGCTGCCGCAGCGCAAATGGTCGAGAGCATCGTGGACGACCAAAAACGAATATTCCCGGTATGTGCCCGCCTGAGCGGCGAATATGGCATCAACGACCTATACATCGGCGTGCCTGTAAAACTTGGCAAAAATGGAATTGAGGAGGTGATCGAACTCAACCTGAACGAAAAAGAATACAATCTGCTGCACGAATCGGCCAATCAGGTGCGTGCGCTGGTAAAAGTGTTCGACAATATGGACGTCTCAGTAGAGTGATGGGTAGAAGGTAGTAAGTAGTAGGTAGAGGTTAGAAGGTAGTAAGTAGTAGGTAGAGGTTAGAAGGTAGATTAGAAGGTAGGATTTAGGATTTTTGAGTAAATGCGTTAGGGCTGATAAAGCACCTAATGACAAAAAACACATCTCAAATCCCAAATCTAAAATCGTAACTCTAAAATCTTAAATTTTTTGAAATTTTGAAATTTGATACTTGTTTGGAACTTGTTTTTTTGAATTTTGGGATTTGGCTCTCAAAGGCGCTGAAATTTAAATGAAAGCGGACACCAAAAACCATTCACAAGTAAATGAAAAAAATAGTTGTCCTCACCGGCGCGGGCATCAGTGCTGAAAGCGGAATAAAAACATTCAGAGACGACAACGGGCTGTGGCGCAACTATCGTTTTGAGGAGGTGGCCAGCCCGCAGGCCTGGGCTGCCGACCCGGAGCTGGTGCTTGAGTTTTACAACCTGCGTCGCAAACAGTTGCTCGAAGTCGGTCCCAACGCTGCACATTATGCGCTGGCCAGGCTTCAGGAGTTTTTCGATGTAAGGATTGTAACCCAAAATGTAGATGACCTGCACGAACGTGCCGGCTCACAAAATGTGTTGCATCTGCATGGCGAATTGCGAAAAGCCAGAAGCACTGCCGATGCTTCGCTGGTTACCGAGATCGAAGGGTGCGAGCTGAAGCTGGGCGACAAATGCAGCAAGGGAAGTCAGTTGCGCCCACATGTGGTTTGGTTTGGCGAGATCACCGAAAATATTGTTCCGGCAATTGCGTTGGCAGGTCAGGCCGAAATTTTTATCATCATCGGCACCTCGCTGCGTGTTTATCCGGCGGCCAACCTGATAAGATACACGCCCCGTGGAATACCGATGTTTTTCGTCGATCCCGATGCGCAGCCATACCCCGGCTTTGGCGAGTTGCAAATACTAAGACAAACCGCCGGCAGTGGTGTTCCGGAGCTGGTTGATCAGTTGATTGTTAACTATGAAGATCATCAAAAATCTGTAAAATGAAATACCAGGATCTGCTCGAAAAAATGAAAACCTTCTGCGCCTACCAGGAGCGATCGGAGCATGAAGTGGAGCGCAGGCTAAAAGCAATGTGGGTGGACTCTGATAAAATTACAGGAATAATTGCAGACCTCAAAAACGAAGACTATCTCAACGAAAAACGTTTTCTGGAGCTTTTTGTAAGAAGTAAGGTAAACCAAAAGCGCTGGGGCGAGAAAAAAATCCGCCAGGCCTTGTCGCACCATTTTATCGAACCCGCTAAAATTAACAGAGAAATCGAAAAAATAGATACCGATCAATACCGAAAAAACCTTGAATACATCACCGGGAAGAAGTATCACCAACTGAAGGATTTACCAACTGAAAGAAGACTATACCGACTGAAGACGTACTTGTACATGATGGGTTACGATATGCAACTTATCAACGAAGTAGCAGAACCTTACGAACAAGATTAAGCGAATATCAATTCACAAAAATCATAGCATAAACACGATTTTAAAAAACCGTTTTTTTTATTAAAACTAATTATGACATCAATAGAAAACATCAAAGAGATTAGCCACCGGACGGATGCTCTGAGGAGGTATCTTTGACATTGCAGGAAAAGAACAAGAGATAAAAGAACTCGAAGAAACCACCCGGCAGCCCGACTTTTGGAGCGATCCCAAAAAAGCCGAGGTGGTGATGAAACAAATACAAGGGATAAAAATCTGGACGCAGGCTTTCGCAAAAGTACACGTAGCACTCGACGATTTGCGCGTAATGCACGATTTCTACCAAGAGGACGAAGCCACCGAAGAAGACCTCGACAATCAATACCGCAAAGCCCTCCAATTGGTCGAAGACCTGGAATTCAAAAACATGCTGAGCACTGACGAGGACAAACTCGGCGCCATCCTGCACATCAATCCAGGTGCCGGCGGTACCGAAAGCCAGGACTGGGCCGAGATGCTCATGCGCATGTACATCCGCTGGGGCGAACGCAACGACTACAGCGTGAAAGAAGTCCATTTTCAGGAAGGCGAGGTAGCCGGCATAAAATCGGTATCGCTGGAATTTGTGGGCGATTTTGCCTATGGCTATCTCAAAAGCGAAAACGGCGTGCACCGCCTGGTGCGACTTTCGCCTTTCGATTCCGCCAACAAACGCCACACTTCTTTTGCTTCGGTATATGCCTACCCGATGATCGACGATTCCATCGAGATCATTATCAACCCGGCAGAAATTTCCTGGGATACCTTTCGGTCGAGTGGTCCCGGAGGCCAAAATGTAAACAAAGTAGAAACGGCTGTGCGGCTTCGCCACGAGCCAAGCGGGATTATTGTGGAATGCCAGGAAACACGCTCACAACAGCAAAACCGCGATAAAGCCATGCGCATGCTCAAGTCGCAGTTATACGAAATCGAATTGCGTAAAAAGCAGGAAACCATCAACGAGATAGAAGGCAGCAAGCGCCGCATCGAGTGGGGATCGCAAATACGCTCCTACGTTTTGCACCCTTACCGCATGGTGAAAGACCTGCGCACCGGACACGAAACCGGCAACACCCAGGCAGTACTCGACGGCGACATCAACGGATTTATCAAAGCCTTCCTGATGGAATCCGGACAGAAAAACAACAAGAAATGAAAGTAGTCTGCATTATCCCCGCCCGCTATGGTTCTACACGTTTTCCGGGTAAGCCGCTTGCGCTGATAAACGGAAAGCCGATGATTGAGCATGTGACGGCCCAAGCCCACAAAGCCCTCAGCCCGACCAAAGTGGTGGTGGCTACTGATGACGAACGCATAAGCCGGGTGGTGCAGAATTGTGGATATGAAGCTGTGATTACAGATTCCCATCATCGCAGTGGCACCGAACGCTGCGCCCAGGCACTCGAAATGCTGGAAGAAGATTTTGATCTGGTTATTAATATCCAGGGTGATGAACCTTTTATCGACCCGCAGCAAATCGACGACCTTGCCCGCTTATTCGACAATGAAAAAGTGGAGATTGCTACTTTGATGCTAAAGACCCCAGCAGAAAAAGGGCTTCACAATCCCAACATGGTAAAAGTGGTAACGGGTACCGATGGCAAAGCACTCTATTTTAGCCGGGCACCCATCCCATTTCCGCGCGATGCTGCTGACGAAGCAAATTCTTTTTTTATGAAACACATTGGCATCTATGCCTACCGCAGCCATGTACTGAAACAAATTGTAAAACTGCCTCCGGGAACGCTCGAAGACATCGAAAAGCTCGAACAGTTGCGCTGGCTGGAAAATGGTTTTTCCATTTACGTAAGTGAGACTTTCGTCGAAAATATTTCGGTGGATACTCCCGAAGATTTATCAAAAATTATCAACAGATAAGTCCTACTTTTGCTGATTAATTATCTTAGCTGCCTCATTCAAAAAAAAACCTCATCAATGGACATTTCACGACATATCAGCAAGCTGCTTTTCACACACGATTGTGTTATCGTGCCGGGCTTTGGCGGATTTGTCAGCAATTACCAGCCGACGCGCGTCAACAAATTACAACATCAGTTTTATCCGCCCTGCAAGCATATTTTGTTTAACCCTGCGCTTACAAAAAATGATGGCTTGCTTGCCAACGAAATAGCCAGAGGCGAAGCGGTGGAATACGAGGAGGCGCTGCAGGAAATCCTGGCATTTTCGCGCGATACATTACGTACCCTTGAGCAATCCAAACCCTTTGTTTTTACAAATATCGGAACCTTTGCCTTCGACAGCGATGGCACCCTCCAGTTTACGCAGGATCACACCATCAATTATCTGACGGATGTTTATGGAATGACCTCCATCGTGTCGCCGGCAGTGCGCACTGATGGCAGAAGCAGCAAGCCGGTATTTAAAGATCGTAAAACAGCAGCGGGCACTGCCCAACGCCGCATTTCGGTAACACGTGTGGCCGTAGCAGCAGTGGTGGTAGTTTTGATTGGCATGGTGGGATTTAATTTTACAGAAACCAGGCAGCTTGTTTCCAATCAGTGGTCGCAGTTGGCAATGATTTATAATAATAATAATGATGCTTCACAAAAAACTCAGGAGGCTTTAAAAATAGTAGCTCCCGTTTCCAATGCAGCTTTTGGCGTGTCATTTCCTTCCACCGATCAACGCGATCCTGAAGTGGTCGAAATCGTTACGCATTTGCTCAAAGATTTGCCTTCAATTGATAACTACACAAAACCGGCGGAAGAAAATATTGACGCACCAGCGCCTCCCAAAGAACCCCCAACTCCCACGGTGGTCAGTGGTCAGCGCATGTACCACCTGATAGCCGGCAGCTATGAGCGAAGTGCAAATGCCGCCGAACTTATCGACAGCTACACCCAAAAAGGGTTTTCGCCGGTGGTGATTGGCCCTGCCGAAAATGGACGTTATCGTGTAAGCATTGCTGCCTACTTGCGCAAAGAAGATGCGCTGGAAGTGCTGCAGGAAGTGCGCGAAAAGTACAACCCCAACATCTGGCTGCTTCGGCATTAATAGCCGCCTGATTTTCTGTATCTGACTTTATTTGTATCGTGGCCAAAAGAAAACTACAACACTTCGCCGAGAACGACACCTTCCCGCATTTTTTCCAGCCTTATTATCATCAGCTTATCGAAGGCTTTGAATTGAAAGGCCGTTGGCGGGATGTTTTTTTTAAAAACCAAAATCCAATCACGCTGGAGCTGGGCTGCGGCAAAGGCGAATTTACCACCGGCCTGGCAGTGCGCTATCCCGAAAAAAATTTTATTGGTATTGATATAAAAGGAGCCAGGATGTGGCGCGGTGCCAAAACCTCCCAGGAGGCGGGCATGCAAAACGTAGCGTTTATCCGCGGCAGCGTCGAGCATATTGGTTTTCTTTTCGCCGCAGGAGAAGTGGACGAGCTTTGGATCACTTTTCCTGACCCGTTGCCCAACAAGCCCAAAACTAAAAAGCGCCTTACCTCGCCCCAGTTTTTGGAGCGATATCGCCAGATTACAAAACCCGACGCTACCATACATTTGAAAACCGATAACGACGGCTTTTTTGAATATTCACTGGAGGTAATACGCCTGCAACAACTGCCGCTGATTGCCTGTACTTTCGATCTGGACAAAGAAGCCGGCCTCACCGAAGTTTCCGCCATCCGCACCCACTACGAAGAGATGTTCAGAGCCAAAGGTGCCGCCATCAAATACCTAAAATTCAAATTATAATAGTATTTTTGAACACGTTTTGCCGAAAGGCCATAAAGCATGCTTCATTTCGTTATTAAATTAAAAAATCAAAAAAAAATTCTATGGCTGATTTAACCACCAAATTTTTAGGCTTAAACCTACGCAATCCATTGATAGTAGGAAGTTCGGGATTAACCGACAGTGTCGATAAAATCAAAAACATCGCCAAAGCCGGCGCCGGAGCAGTAGTTCTCAAATCGCTGTTTGAGGAGGAGATTATTGCCGAAATGGAGGAGTCGATGCACCGGATGACCTCGCGTGAGTTTATCTATCCCGAAACGATGGACTACATGGATCACGACGAAGACGAAGACAGCGTGCGCAAATACCTGCGGCTCATCAAAGAAACCAAAGCTGCCGTTGACATCCCGGTGATAGCAAGCATCAACTGCGTGAGTGCCCAAAAATGGACCTACTTTGCCCGCGAAATAGAAGCCGCCGGTGCCGATGCCCTCGAGCTTAACCTATTCATTCTTCCCACCGATTTCAGCAGAACTGCCGCCCAAAACGAAAAGCTCTATTTCGACATCATCGAAGCGGTGAAAAAAGAGGTGAAGATGCCCCTGCTGCTCAAAGTGAGTTATTACGCTTCCAACCTGGGGCAGCTTCTGCAAAAATTGTCGATGACCGGAATCAGCGGATTGACATTATTCAACCGCTTTTATAGTCCTGATTTCAATTTGGAAACTTATCAGGTGGTTTCGACCAATGTGCTGAGCCAGCCTTCCGACCTTTCCATATCACTGCGATGGATTGCTGTAATGGCCAACCGCGTGGATTGCGATCTGGCTGCTTCCACAGGCGTGCACGATGGCGAAGCTTTGATAAAACAAATCCTTGCCGGCGCCAATGCGGTGCAAACAGTATCGACACTTTACAAACATGGAGTGGATCACATCGGTGTGATGCTCGATGACCTGAAGCGCTGGATGGACCACGAAGGCTACGGCAGCCTCGACGACTTCCGCGGCAAGCTAAGCCAGGCCAAGAGCAACAACCCCGCTTCCTACGAAAGGGTACAGTTTATGAAAAGTTTCCGCCATTTTATTTTTGAATAAATTCAAGCCCACTGCCGCATTGACACCACCTTTCTGACAGGAAATTTTGTGAAAACGAAATGCTGTCAGAAAACGATGGTGATATTAATGCGATTTACTGATGGCATAATTTTTCATAGCAGGCAGTTTTTAGAAAAACAAAAAGGAAATCAACAAAAAACGCGAAATACGAAAGCAATGACCGAAAACATCGAAAAAGTACACTGTCTGATCATCGGGTCAGGCCCCGCAGGATACACCGCAGCCATTTACGCAGCCCGCGCCGACCTGAAACCTGTGATGTATCAGGGCATGCAGCCGGGCGGCCAGCTCACCATTACCACCGAAGTAGAAAATTATCCCGGTTATCCTGATGGCGTGCAGGGTCCGGCCATGATGGAAGATATGAAAAAACAAGCCGAACGCTTCGGCACCGAAGTACGCTGGGGCGAGATCACCGACATCGACACCAGCAAGCGACCCTTCAGGGTAACTACCGACGAAGGCAAACAACTGCTGGCCGAAACGGTAATTATTTCTACGGGCGCTTCTGCTAAATGGACAGGGTTGCCCAGCGAAAAAGAATACAACGGCTATGGCGTGTCGGCTTGTGCTACCTGCGACGGATATTTTTATCGTGGCAAAGTGGTGGCCGTAGTTGGCGGCGGCGACACCGCCGTGGAAGAAGCCACTTATCTGGCCAAACTCGTAAAGAAAGTTTATCTGATACACCGCCGCGATGAGCTGCGTGCCTCCAAGGCAATGCAAAACAGGCTTTTCAAAACAGAAAACATAGAGATGGTGTGGGACCACGTGCCCAAAGAGATCATCGGAAAACAGGAAGGTTTTTCGAAAGCCGTTACTGGTGTGATTGTGGAAAACGTAAAAACCGGCAAGCAAACGACCATCGACATCGACGGCTTCTTTGTTGCCATCGGTCATAAGCCCAACAGCGACATGTTTAAAGGCAAACTCGACATGGACGAAACCGGCTACCTCATCACCAAGCCCGACAGCACCGCCACACGGGTGCCTGGCATC
>SABY01000014.1 GCA_009928785.1 Clostridia bacterium
GGTAAAAGTCATGCCTTCGGTGTAGGGTTCTATCATCATGTGCACCTCGCCAAACTGGCCGGAGCCGCCCGATTGTTTTTTGTGGCGGTAGGTAGCTTTGGCGCTCTTGGTGATGGTTTCGCGGTAAGCGATGCGGGGCGTAACGTATTCGAAAGGAATTTTTTCGAGGTTTTCGACAGTCCACTTGATAAGGTTCAGGTGCAACTCGCCCATGCCACCGGCGATAAGCTGGCGTAGCTCCTTGCTGTATTTGATGGTAAAGGTTTTGTCAACCTTATGTATTTCGTTGAGGATGGCATTGAGTTTCTCGTCGTCGGCGCTGTTGGCCGATTTTATTGCCATGGTCATCTTCGGATCGGGAAACTCGATGGGTTCGATGATGTCGTTGGCGTTTTTGGAAATATTGAGTGTTTCGTTGGTGGCGGTATTTTTGAGCTTGATGGTAGCGCCAATGTCGCCGGAGCTTATCTTAGCTATTTTTTCGCGTGTTTTGCGGCCAGCCATAATGAAGAGTTGCGAGAGGCGCTCTTTGTTGTCGTTGTTAGCGTTGATCATGTCGGTGCCTTCGTTGAGTTCACCGTTACAAACTTTAAAAAACGATACTTCGCCCAGATGCGATTCGATTACTGTTTTAAAAACAAAAAGTGAAACGGGTTCTTTGGGATCGCATTTCAGCTCTTTGCCTTTGGTGGTTTTTACCGGGGGCATCTCGTTGGGCGCCGGAGCCGAGTTATTGATAAACTCCATCAGGCGGCTCACGCCCATGTTGTGTTTGGCGTTGATGCAAAACACCGGGAACATGCCGCGGGAAACGAGGCCTTTCTTGATACCTTTTATCATCTCCTCTTCGGTGAGGGTGCCGTTTTCAAAAAATATCTCCATCAGCGCTTCTTCGCTCTCGGCAGCTTTTTCGACCAGCTCTGCCTGCAGCTCTTCGGCTCTCTCCTTTTCGCTGTCGGGAATTTCGAGTTCTTGTGGGGCGCCTCCTTCGTCAGGAAACTTGTAGAGTTTCATTTTTAGCAGGTCGATCACCTGGTTGAAACCCAAACCCGGATTAACGGGATATTGACAAATAGTGACGTTGCCGCCAAACTGAGATTTGAGCTGACGGATGGTTTCGTCGAAGTTGGATTTTTCGTGCTCCAGGTGGTTGATGGCAAAAATTACAGGAGTATGATTGCGCGAGGTGTATCTCCAACTGATTTCGGCACCTACCTCTACGCCGTTTTGGGCGTTGATCACCATTACACCGGTGTCGGCTACTTTGAGCGCCGAGATTACCTCGCCCACAAAGTCGTCGAAGCCAGGGGTGTCGATGATGTTAATTTTTTTGCCGCCAAATTCGGCATAGAGTACCGTGGAAGATACGGAGTTTTGGCGTTCGTGTTCTATTTCGCGGTAGTCGGAAACGGTGTTTTTGTCGTCAACGCTTCCTCTTCTGTTTATCAGTCCTCCCTCGAAGATCATGCACTCGGCAAGTGTGGTTTTTCCGGCCTTGGCGCCGCCAACGAGCGCAATGTTCCGAATTTCGTCAGTTTGATATACTTTCATGTTATCCGATCAAAAAATTAAAAAATAAATAGCTAATGTTGTCCCTATTTTCAAAGGGATGCAAAAATATAAAAAACTGATTAGGAACGGAAAAAGTTTGTTGTTAACGCAAAAGAATGTTTTGTCAACTGCTGATTTTCAGTCGAAAGGAATCATTCTAAATTACATCATCAAAATTGAAGACCGGGGAGGAAGTTATTTTTCGCGAAAGCGAGATTGGTTTTTGGTTTTAAAAAAACAGCAAATATTGCGGTGCTCTGCACCTCTTGAATTCCGGTGGATGGTGGAGGCTACAAATATTTCGTGGCGCTGCCGCTTAAATCAAAATCCGAAATCAGGATAAAGTGTTTATTTTTGCGCCTTTCTATAAAAAAGAGGAATTTTATGACGAATAAGATCGAAAGAACAATGGTAGCGGCTTTGCTGCACGACACCGCTTATGACCGCCAGGTGAATGTGAAAGGCTGGGTGCGCACCCATCGCGGAAGCGGAAAGATTGCCTTTATCGCCCTCAACGACGGCTCTTCCATCCACAGCATACAAGTAGTTGTAGATGTAAATGCATTTGATAAAGAACTGCTGAAAAAGGTTACCAACGGTTCGGGCATTTCCGTAACGGGCAAGTTGGTGCAGTCGGTGGGCACAGGACAAAACAACGAGATACAAGCCACCGAAATAGAGCTTTATGGCACCGCCGACCCTGAGACTTATCCGCTACAGCGCAAAGGCCATTCGATGGAGTTTTTGCGCGACATAGCACACCTGCGGCCGCGTACCAACACCTTTGGCGCCGTGCTGCGCATACGTCATGCGCTGGCTTTTGCTATTCATAAATATTTCAACGACCGCGGCTTTTACTATCTTCATGCGCCCATCATCACCGGCTCGGATGCCGAAGGTGCCGGCGAGATGTTTCGCGTTACCACGCTTGACGCACAAAAGCCGCCACTGAAAGAAAATGGCACCGTAAACTTTGCAGAAGATTTCTTTGGAAAGGCCACCAACCTCACCGTGTCGGGGCAGCTCGAAGCGGAACTTGGTGCCCTGGCGTTGTCGCAGGTTTATACTTTCGGACCTACTTTCCGTGCCGAGAACTCAAACACACCCCGTCATCTGGCCGAATTCTGGATGATAGAACCCGAGATGGCCTTTTATGATATCAACGACAACCAGGATCTGGCCGAAGACTTCCTGAAATATTTGGTGCAGTATGCGCTGGATCATTGTATGGACGACCTGACGTTCCTCAACAAGATGTTTGACGCGGAGCTGATAGAAAGGCTGCGGGGAATTATCGCGGTACCTTACGAGCGTCTCACCTACACCCGTGCTGTAGAAATTCTGGAAAATTCTGATCGTAAATTTGAATATCCGGTAAGCTGGGGCGTGGACTTACAGGCCGAGCACGAGCGTTTTCTGGTGGAAGTGCATTTTAAAAAACCTGTGATCCTCACCGATTATCCGTTAGGCATCAAGGCTTTTTATATGAAACAAAATGACGACGGCAAAACGGTTCGCGCCATGGACGTGCTTTTCCCCAACATCGGCGAGATAATCGGCGGATCGCAACGCGAAGAAGACCTCGAAAAACTTACCAGGCGTATTCATGAAATGGAAATCCCGGAAGAAACATTGTGGTGGTACATCGACACACGCCGTTACGGCACCGTCCCGCACAGCGGCTTCGGGCTGGGATTTGAGCGTATGGTGCAGTTTGTCACGGGTATGAAAAACATCCGCGACGTCATCCCGTTCCCGCGCACTCCCAAACACGCAGAATTTTGAGAGCTGTTTTTTAAAAAGAAGTTTTACTTTAGCAAAAAAATTAGTGAACGTTTATTACTAAAATAAATATAGGAAACGGAAAAGGCAACATGGGTAAACAGGGGCTGGTTCAGAAACTTTCATTACAACATCAATTATCGCCACAGCAAATACTGCTGATGAAGCTGCTTCAGATTCCCTCTATTGCATTGGAGCAGCGCATAAAACAAGAGATCGAAGAAAATCCGGCGCTCGACGAGAGTGACGAGCTGGAGGATGAGTTTGAAGAGCAGGAGGAGGAGTTCGAGAATGAGATGGATAGCAAAGACAGCGATGAGTTTGATTTGAACGACTACATCGGCGACGACGACATCCCCGCTTATAAGCTTTCGGCCAACAACACCAGCCGCGACGACGAGCGCAAAGAGATTCCATACTCGTCGGGGCGTACCTTCCACGAAAACCTCACCACACAGCTTAGCATGCGCCATCTCGACGAAAAGCAGATGGTGATAGCCAACACAATCATTGGTAACCTCGACGATTCGGGATATTTGCAGCGCGACCTTACCGCCATGGTCGATGACCTGGCTTTTACACAAAACGTGGTAGCTGATCAAGCCGAGATTCTTGAGGTGCTGCAAATGATTCAGGAACTCGACCCTGCCGGCGTGGGCGCCCGCGACCTGAAAGAATGCCTGCTGATACAACTGCGCCGCAAACAAGACGAAAACTCCGAACGCGACCTTTCGTTGCCCATGCTTTTGCTCGAACAGTATTTTGACGAGTTTACCAAAAAACATTACGACAAAATCCTGAAAAAGGCAAAAATTGAAGAAGAAGAACTCAAAGAGGCCATCGACGAAATACTAAAGCTCAACCCCAAACCAGGCAGCTCGATGAACGAAAGTGGCAAGGGGAGCCATTATATCACGCCCGATTTTATCATTACTATCACAGACGGCGAGCTGGAGCTGACCTTAAGCTCACGCAATGCGCCGGAGCTGCGCCTCAACCGCACCTACACCGAGATGATGGAGGCCTATGCTGCCGATAAAAGCAAGAAATCGTCGCAGCAGAAAGATGCCATCATGTTTGTGAAACGCAAAATCGACTCGGCGCGCTGGTTTATCGATGCCATCCGGCAGCGACAAAACACGCTCCTGGTAACCATGAACGCCATCATGAACTATCAGGCTGAGTATTTCCTCACCGGCGACGAAACGCGCCTGCGTCCGATGATCCTCAAAGACATCGCGGAGATTGTAAACCTCGACATCTCCACCATTTCGCGTGTGGCCAACAGCAAATATGTACAGACCGCTTACGGCACATTCCTGCTCAAGAGTTTCTTCTCCGAATCGATGCAAACCGAATCGGGCGAAGAGGTTTCGACCAGGGAGATAAAGAAGATATTGCAGGACTGCGTAGCGGCCGAAAACAAATCCAAACCTGTAACCGACGAACAGCTCACTGGCCTGCTAAAAGAAAAAGGCTACAACATTGCCCGCCGCACCGTAGCCAAATACCGAGAGCAACTTAGCATCCCTGTAGCACGGCTTCGCAAGGAGCTGTAGAATATAATTTTCTTGCTCTTCGTCACTCTGCCTAACCACCTCCACACCCTGTTGCAATAGTTCCACAAGATTATGCCTGTGGCAGCCTGCCAGTGGGAGCATGAAAGCTACGCGTGATGCTACGTTACGGCGTATTGTACCATACTAATGCCGACATAATAGCTTGCTGCAAAACAGCCGGCATGATTATTCATGTTTAAATCTTATCATCAAAACTTAAAACAACATGAACACCCAACAAGACGAGAATCTGAATTTGAGCGGACGCTGGGATTATGTCCGTGGCAAGCTTAAAGAAAAATACCCACATCTCACTGAAGACGATCTGCGATACGATGGAAACGACAGCATGTTTGTGGGTCGGCTGGAAAAAAGATTGGGTGGCGAAAAGCGAGAAAGCATTATCCGCACCATTAAAACCCTATAAAAACAATCCAAATCTGGCAAATTGTAAAAGTTCCGGGGCAGTTTCTACTTTCTTTGTAGCCCTTTTTCATAAACGTTTCGTTGCTTTAATATCCCCGACACTGCACGATCCCAACCCGGACTTTTACTTTTTTTCTTCCCTGAATTTATTTGCAATTTCACATTACATCATACCGGCCAGGGTGGCTGCATTTTTAGGTGCAAAGCCATTGTAATCATTATTAAAATAACCGTAGATGCGCGTGGTTCCGGTAGCCACAAGTTGCTGCTTCCACCTGTGTAGGTCTTCATCGGTGAACCAGTCGCTATACCAATGGTACTTACCATGAAAACGGATATATACTTCGTCGGCGGTGCGGATGGGCGGGGTGGTGAGATAGTTGGGGGCAGCCATGATACAAAATGCAATGCCATGTCGCTGCAATAGTTGGTACACCTCATCGGTAAACCAGGAGCTGTGGCGAAATTCCACAACGTTGCAACAAAACCGGGGCAACTGTTTGCAGAAATAATCCAGGCGCGGCATGTCGAGGTGCAGGCTTGGCGGAAGCTGCCATAGCACACAAGCCAGCTTATCCTGGAGCAGGGAAGCCAGATTGTAAAAACGTTTTATGCTCTCCTCTACCTGATACAATTTTTTGAGATGCGTGATGTAGCGGCTGCCTTTTAGCGTAAAGCGAAAATGCTCCGGTACGCGGCTGTACCAACGGCGCAATGTACCTTCGCGCGGCAGGTTGTAAAAGCTGCTGTTGATTTCCACGGTATTGTAGCGCGCTGCATAATATTCGAGCCACTGCCGCTGTGGCAACTCTTGTGGATAGAAGTTGCCGATCCAATGATTGTACATAAAGCCCGAACATCCGATAAAATGATCCATAGTGTCAGAATTTTATTTCAGCAAGGTTGGTGTGCGATGGCCTTTGGAGAGCACTTTAAAAGGATGCTTGATTTCGATGGTGTGGCCGTTGGCTGTTATGGTTTTCATAATCCTTCTTTAGCAATGAAAATTAATAAAACGAAACAAATCAGTTTATCAAAAACTCTTCCATTTGCTGATGGTCAGCCCATTTTTTGTTAGCCACGCTAACATCTCTCTGGCACATCGCAGTGGAGTGAAAGATCAAAAAAAAAGAGAATCGCCCTACGACGATTCTCTTTTTTAATCTTACTCCAGGTTGTAATTCGGCGACAATTATTTCGAGTTGCCAAGCATATACTCCGCTGTGCGCAGCATCTGGTTGCTGTAGCCCCATTCGTTGTCGTACCAGCTCATAATTTTAATTAAGTCGCCGTCGATCGACATGGTCATTTCCAGATCAACGATGGAGGCGCGGGTATCCTGAATAATGTCCGACGAAACGAGCGGCTCGTCCGTGACGCCCAGTATGCCGCGGTAGCGATCGGTTTCGGCTTCTTTTCTAAAAATCTCATTCACTTGTTCTTTGTTGGCTTTTTTGCGTGTTACAAAGTTGATGTCGCTTATGGAACCTGCCGGTATGGGCCCCCGAATGGCTGATCCTTCAAACTTGCCGGCGAGCTGGGTAAGCACACGGGTGGTGGCTTTGGTGGCGCCGGTTGTGGTAGGTACAAAGTTTTGTGCAGCAGCACGGCCGCGTCGTAGCTTTTTGTTGGGCGAGTCCACGAGCGCCTGCGTGGAAGTATAAGCGTGGATGGTGGTCATGGTGGCTTTTGCAACGCCCAGATGGCGATCCATAATTTCGGTTACCGGCGCTATACAGTTGGTGGTGCAACTGGCGCACGACACAATGCGGTCGTCTTTGGCAGGTTTATTCACACCAAAAACTATAGTGGGCACCTCTTCGTCTTTGGCCGGCGCCGACAAGATTACGCGTTTTGCTCCTGCATTCAAATGACTTTGCAGCGTGTGCATGGTATTAAAAACACCGGTGCACTCAAACACCAGGTCGATCTGATGTTCTTTCCAGGGCAGCAGCGTCGGGTCTTTTTCTTGCGAAAGCATTACTTTGTGTGGCCCAATCATCAGATAACCTTCGTGTACCGAAACTTTGTGTTCGCAGCGCCCGTAAACTGTGTCGTATTGCAGCAGGTAAGCCAGGGTCTTGGCATCTATCAGATCGTTGGCGGCAACTATTTCCAGTTGCGGGTGGTGCACCAGCAGCTTCAGCATTGCGCGGCCAATTCTTCCCAGTCCGTTGATAGCGATTTTGTAACTCATAATGATTTTGTTTTTAAAAATAAATTTAAACTATGATGATTTCTTCTTTTTTGGTGAAAGCATTTGCAACATTTCTGTGCGCAGTTGTTTTGTAGTGTTAAAACTATGCCATTAGCAAAGCCAGCGTTATAATAAGGAAATTGGAAGAAACATTGTTGCCTTTATGGGGCTATATGTACGAAAGTGTTGGGACAAAATCTTTAAAATACAAACACGCCGGAATCGCTATAAAAATCAACAGCACGTGGAGCAATTTCCACATTAAAGCAATTTTTAAACGATGCCGCGCAGTTGTAGGCTATGGCATGAAAATGACAGTTGAGATTTATCATATTTAAAAATAAATACACATGCACGAAGACGTTAGAGAATATTACAACGATCATGTAAAAGATGAAGACCACCGGCTGGATGAACATCCATTCGAGATTCCTGTGCTGTTGCATTACGCCGGTAAATATCTCAACCCCGGCGATAATATTTTTGATGTGGCCTGCGGCACGGGGCGCATCGCGCAGCAGTTGATGAAAAAGGGATATTTCGTGGGATTAAACGATCTCTCCGACGAAAACATCCGGCTGGTAAAAGAGCGCCTGGGAACCAACCGTAACTTACTTTTTACCGAACGCAACGATGCCCTGGAAAGTGAGGGCTGGAGCAAAAAGCGGTGGGACGCAATTTTCATTCTCGGACCGATGTATCACATCATTAGCGAAAGCGAAAAAGTGAAAATGTTGACGATGGCTTATGATAACCTCAAACCTGGCGGATACGTGTTCGCCTCTTTTATGACACGCGCCGGCGCCATGGTTTATGGTTTGAAAAATAATCCCAAAGGCATTCTTTATCCCGATGGCGCACTTTCACAATGGGAAACTGGCACCGACAACCGGTTTGTAGAAGGCACCGAATATTTTACACATGCCTATTTCGCGCATCCGCAGGAGGTGGCTCCGCTACTCGAAAAGGCCGGTCTGAAGCCGCTGGCATTGGCAGGCGTGGAAGGAATTTTTGGTGAGCGCTTCGAGTTGTACCACCGCCTGGAAGAAGATTTGAAAAATGCCTGGATGGATTTTGTAATCAAACACACCGAAGACCCGCATCTTATCGAACACTCCAAGCACTTGCTCAGCATCTCACAAAAACCCGGTTAGCAGGGTTCCATTTTGCCCATTTAAAAAAAATATATTTTGCAAAAGCCTTGCACAGCGGAAATGAAACCCGACTTCCCAAATCATAATTTTAAAATAATTCGATAATGAAATGAAAGATGAAAAAATTGTTGCTTTTAATTTGTGTGTTAATGAGCGTGCTTTCGGGCTGGGGTCAAGAGGGAGGAGATGAACCAACCGGAAAGCTCGGCCTTACTACGATTGCGCAAATTAATCAGGGCACAAGCTACATTACGGTGCCGACACTTTTAGGCAATATAGAACCACTGTGGTTTGAGGCGCGATTGGTTCCGGCTTTTTACATCCGCAGCAATAAAAAATCGCGTTGGCTTGGTGTGATCAATCCCGAAATCATCATCCGCATGTATCAGGAACATTCGTTCCCGGTGCGTACACCCAGCTATATGCCCAGTGTTACACTTTATTATCTGCTCAACCGGACCGAGGCAGGCCGTAGCCTTACGCTCTTTGGCCGACTGGCGCATCACTCCAACGGGCAGCAAGGCGATTTTTATCTCGACAATGGCGACATTAATTTTGCCAGTGGCAATTTCTCTACCAACTACGCTGAGGCAGGTATCCTGAAAACTTATCCCAACCAGCGTTTCGATGCGGTGAATCTTTTTGGCGTCTCTCTCGAAGCACATCCCGCCGGCCTCACCATCAGTGAACTTTGGGATATCTACAGCCGCTACCGCCTCAATGCAATGTTTGCTGTTTTTGTACCTCCCGACCACCGCGAAGATGAGAAGGGATATTTTTCGGCACAAGCCGAAGCCTCCTGGATGATGGGAAACCTCAATGGATGGAATGCACTTTCGCTTGAGCGGCTCACCTTGTCGCTTACCTTGTATTATCACCCTGCCTTTTTGGAGGACATTGGTGTATTTGCTACTTTTTATCACGGCCTCGATTATTATAATATCCAATTCAATAACCAAATCGACGTATTCCGCATCGGTATCATGACCGAAAAGTTGAATTTTTAAATTTTTGTCAGACAATCTTTGAGCCGGATCTACAATTGCATATTTGATTATTAATCATTCAATAGCTTCCTGTTGCGGGACTTATGATTCTAACACCAATTAAATTCCGTCCTCTAACTTCTCCCCTCTAACTTCTCCCCTCTAACTTCTTCCCCTCTAACTTCCAACCTCTGTCTTCTAACATCTACCCTCTACTACTTAGAATCAAAATAAATTTCATTTCTAAGGTTCATATTTTCAGCGCTATAGAGGATATTTGAATGCGTCGATCTTAAAAACCATTAAATAAATTTGGTGTGTAAGAAACTGCTATTTACATTTGCTCCAATGTAAAATTGTAAACCGCCATCGATCATAAACATTTCGCAAGCGGAACCTACACCTATACCATCACCAATAAGGATGGACAAATTGAAAACGGAAAATTTATTAAACAATAAAAAACTACGAAAAAATTTAAACAAATAAAAATCTCAACATCATGAAAAAATTATCAATTATGCTGCTATTGTCGTTTTTCACGACTTTTATCTTTGCCCAGTCAGAGAATGAAAACTGCATCACCTGCGACAGTAATATGGTAGATTTTACGAAGGGAGCATCGGCCATAGGCTCTAAAAACACATCCTCGGGAATCAATTCGTTGGCTGCCGGTTATCAGAATGAAGCAAGCGGGGATTATTCTGTAGCAATGCCCTTTTTGGCTAAAGCATTGGGAGATCGTTCTTTTGCATTAGGTTATAATTCTATCGCAAATGGAAGTGCATCCTTAGCCATTGGAGCCTATTCCAAGACATCTCAAAATGCTATGCTGTCGATAGCGCTTGGTTCAAAAGTTACTTCTGTTGCCGTGCGGTCAATGACCATTGGGTATGGCTTCTACGACACTCCCATCGAAAACAACATCAGTAATTCGCTGATGATTGGGTTTAACAGTGATCGTTCGACATTTTTTGTCGGCTCTTCGGCAGGTATAGGAACCACAGGCAAAATAGGGATTGGCAACATTACCCAACCCGAAGCAAAATTGCACATCCGTGCGGATGAAAACGAAGATGCCATCTTGAAACTCGATGCCCCAGGGACAAATAGAGTGGCCCGGCTAATTCTCGCTGATGATGATAATACGATTACAGCGGTGGAGAATGGTGGAATGAGTTTTCATACCCCCGCTGCCGGTAACTTTAAGTTCATTAATGGAAAAGTAGGCATTGGCCTCAATGCGCCGGAAACAAAACTCGATGTTGACGGAACCTTAAAATCCACTGGCTTTAAATTGGTGGATGGGAGCCAGGCCTATGGCAGAATTTTGCAATCCGACGATCAGGGAAATGCCACTTGGGTAGATGCTCCGGGCGGCGGGTGCGTGCAGTGTGAGGGCGGAGATAATTCAGGAACAAATGCAAGCATCATCGGAACAAATAATATAGCCTCTGGAAATTCATCCTTTGCCGGGGGGGAGGATTCTGAAGCACAAGGCAAACAATCATTTGCTTTTGGCGAAAATGCGTTAACAATGAGTGCCTATTCTGTTGCAATGGGTCAGGAAGTAACTGCTTTTGGTGGCGCATCAATCGTACTTGGAAGAAATCTGATGACCACAACAAGTGCTGCAATGATTATTGGGACAGGCTTTGATGATACTCATAACCTAATTAACGACAAGCATTCTTCCTTAATGGTCGGTTTCAATTCTACCAAGCCTACTTTTTTTGTAAGTGAATCTAATGGATCGAATAGTACCGGCAAAATCGGCATCGGGAACGTTACTGATCCTCAGGCCAAACTTCATATACTCGGCGATGCCAATTCCTACAATCCCACCGAAGCCTCCCTGCTCATCGAGTCAGCCGGCAACCAGTACTCAACCCTCTGGATTGGTGACAAAAATCATAGCATCTACACCAGGCCTGATTCAGATTTTAAATTTAGCACCAGCCTAAACACGAATTTTGTGTTTGAAAATGGGAATGTAGGAATAGGAACCAACGAACCCGCTGCCAAAATCCAGGTAAAAGACGGCGACATCTTTATCGAAGACATCGACCGGGGCATCATTATGAAATCGCCCGATGGCAACTGCTGGCGCGGAACAGTCAACAATCAGGGGCAAATGCAATTTACCCAGATCGACTGCAGCACACTCGAAACCGGCACACAGTCGCCAGAACCATCTGGTGCTTCGACAATCAAAATTTATCCCAACCCGGCCAAAGCGCAGGTGGTGATCGATTGCAGCAACAGCAAAGAAGTGCTATATCTTGAAGTAACCGACATGAGCGGCAAACTGATGCACCGGCAAACGATACCGAATGCTGTTAATACCTTAAGCTCTGCCGACTGGCCGGCAGGAATGTATTTTTTTAATTTTAAAAATAACCGGGGCACATCCGTCGAAACGATAAAGGTGGTGAAGGAGGAGTAGGGGGCTAAGATTTTTTAAAAATTTGCTTTCAAATGAAAAAGTAAGAATCAAGCAAAACTAAATAGATGATCCACACCTGCGTCATACTGAGATTTTTCTGTTGCCATTTTCCACAGTCAGGCAAAGGCCACAACGCATCCTCTTTCCCACTACACGGGGAATGCTTACTATTGCCATAGAAATTCCGTACGATGACAGCCCGGTAAAGCTGGAGCTATTTTCGCCGGCAGGCGAAAGTATCCTGCAGCAAACCATCCGTCAGCCCAAAACCACCCTGGATTTATCCGCGCCGCCGCCGGGCAGTTACATCCTTTCCATTTCCATGGCAGGCAGCCATCGATCCTGGAAGGTGGTGAAAGAATAGGCAGGATTTCTACTTCCTTTCCTTCAGCAGCTACCGGATTTATTTACATTTGCCCGCAATTATAACTTTTACGCACTGTGACTATTATCGAAGTTGTTTTACTCATTGTTGCGGGTCTCATGGTGGGTTTTATTAATACACTTGCAGGCGGGGGCAGCATCATCTCGCTCTCTGTGCTGATGATGCTGGGCTTGCCCGCCACCCTTGCCAACGGCACCAACCGCATTGCCATTACCATACAAACCATGACGGCAGTCACCAGCTTTTCCGCACAAAAGGTAATGGATTTCCGAAAAGGGCTTTTTCTGGCCATTCCGGCGGTGGTGGGTTCGGTGCTGGGCGCCTACATAGCGGTGGACATCAACGAAGAGATTTTTGAATACGCCGTGGCCGTCATTATGCTGGTGATGTTGGTGTTTATCCTTTACAAGCCACAGCACTGGATCAAAGAACAAACCCATCTCACCCAACGCAAGCTCTCGGTAAGCCAGGTCATTATCTTTTTCTTCATCGGACTTTATGGTGGTTTTATCCATGTGGGCGTGGGATATTTCCTGCTGGCCGCCATCGTGCTTAGCGCTGGCTACGAGCTGGTAAAAGCCAACGCCATCAAAGTTCTCATCGTGATGCTTTACACGCCATTTGCCCTGGTAGTTTTTATTATAAATGATCAAGTGGACTGGGCTTACGGATTGGTGATGACCATCGGCAACGTGGCCGGTGCTTACATTGCTTCGCACATGGCCGTAAAGCAGGGCGCCAACTTCGTGCGCTGGGTTATCGTGGTAGTAATCCTGCTCACCTCGGCGCATCTTTTTGGCATCATCGACATCAAGGCGATTGTGGAGGCGATTAGAAGTTAGAGGGTAGAAGTTAGAGGATAGAAGTTGGAGGTTGGAAAGTAGAGGTTAGAAAGTAGAGGTTAGAAAGTAGAAGTTAGTAAGTAGAAGTTAGTAAGTAGAGCTTAGATAGTAGAGGTTGGAAAGTAGAGGTTAGAAAGTAGAAGTTAGTAAGTAGAAGTTAGTAAGTAGAGCTTAGATAGTAGAGGTTGGAAAGTAGAGGTTGGAAAGTAGAGGTTGGAAAGTAGAGGTTGGAAAGTAGAAGTTAGTAAGTAGAAGTTAGTAAGTAGAGCTTAGATAGTTGAGGTTGGAAAGTAGAGGTTAGATAGAAGAGTTTGGCAAGTAGAGGTTAGATGGCTTCGCCGCCTCCCCCATCAACATCGTGATGCTTGTCATTTCGACTGAAAAAATTTGCAAGGCAAATTTGGAAGGGAGATGCGAAAATGGCTTTACGTCGGGTCAGAAGGTCTGAATTTATTAATTTCGTGTTTTTAATTCATAAAGCCCTAAATCCGTTGGTCATCTACGGTTTGGTAAACTCCATTCGATTACTTTTGAAAACTTGAATTTTATTAAAATGAAAAATCTAATTGGGTTCTTTTTACTGCTAATGCTTTCCGCCGGATGTGGCCTGGCTACTGACAAAGGTTCAAAAAGTTCTGACCGCGAGCGTCCGCAATGGGCTATTGTAGTGCATGGCGGCGCCGGTATGATGCAGCCAAAAGATTTTCCGGCAGAGGTTCGTCAGGCTTACGCCGATAATCTCTCGGAAGCTTTAAACGCCGGTGGTGCCATTCTTGCGCAGGGCGGCGCCAGCCTGGATGCTGTGGAAGCTGCTGTGCGCGTGCTCGAAGACAGCCCCCTGTTTAATGCCGGCAAGGGAGCCGTGTTTAGCGCTGCGGGCATCAACGAAATGGATGCGTCCATTATGGACGGCAGCACGGGAAAAGCCGGAGCGGTGGCCGGGGTTACAACAATTCGTAATCCGATAACGGCTGCCCGCCGCGTGATGGAAGCCTCGCCGCATGTGATGCTGGCTGGCGCCGGCGCCGAAAGTTTTGCTGCCGATCAAGGGCTTACCATCGTCGATATCGATTATTTCTACACCGAAGAGCGCTGGCAATCGTTGCTCAGAGCGCGCCAGCGTGCCGAAGAACCAGCCACCGACACCATCGAAAAGCACGGAACCGTAGGTTGTGTGGCTTTGGATAAAAATGGCAATCTGGCGGCATCCACCTCCACCGGCGGCATGACCAACAAAAAGTATGGTCGCATCGGCGATTCGCCAATCATTGGCGCCGGAACTTACGCCGATAATGCTACCTGCGCCGTTTCGTGCACCGGTCATGGCGAATATTTTATTACCAACGTGGTGGCTTACGACGTGGCTGCCCGCATCAAATACCTGGATCAGTCGCTGCAGGAAGCTGCCGGCGAAATCATCAACGACAAGCTGAAAAAGCAAGGCGCCGAAGGTGGCCTGATCGCCATCGATAGCGCCGGCAACATCGCCATGCCTTTCAACACCAGCGGCATGTTTCGCGGCTATCTGCTGCCCGATTCGTTGGCTAAGATTTCAATTTTTAAAGATGAGTAACCAAAAGATCATACGCTGGGGCATCATCGGCTGTGGCAATGTGACCGAAGTAAAAAGCGGCCCTGCCTTCCGGCTGATCGAGCACAGCGATTTGGTTGCCGTGATGCGGCGCAATGAAGAGAAAGTGCGCGATTATGCGAAACGGCACCAGATAAAAAAATGGTTTACCAACGCCGAAGCACTTGTAAAAGACGAAGAGGTGGATGCCGTTTACGTTGCCACCCCGCCCGGCAGTCATCTGGAATACACGCGCCTGGCCACTGCCCATGGCAAGCCGGTGTATGTCGAAAAACCTATGGGACGCAACTACGCCGAAAGTCAGGAAATGATTGCCGTGTGTAAAGCGGCGGGAGTGCCCTTGTTTGTAGCATACTACCGGCGCGCGCTGCCGCGATTTCTTGCTATCAAAAAGATAATTGATAATGGCGAAATTGGGAAGGTGCGTTTTGTAAATGTTTTGTTTTATAAAAAAGCTGTTGCTCCGGAACAAGCCGGTTGGCGTGTGGTTCCGGAAATATCCGGTGGCGGGTTGTTTGTCGATCTGGCCAGCCACCAGCTCGACTTGTTGCAGTTTTATTTTGGTGATATCATCTCGGCCGATGGATATTCGGCGCATCAGGCTGCCGGTTATGCCGCCGAAGACCATGTGAGCGGCGCCTTTGTATTTGCTTCGGGGGTACACGGCACCGGCATATGGAATTTTGCCGCTTTCGCCGATGACGACAAAACCGAGATTGTGGGCGACAAAGGGAAAATCAGTTTTGCTACTTTCGGTAATTCGCCCGTAGAAGTTGTAAATGAACGGGGCAGCCGCTTACTGGATTTGCCCAACCCGCTGCACATCCAGCAGCCACTTATCCAAACCGTAGTAGATGAGTTGCGCGGTGTGGGTCGTTGCCCAAGCACCGGAATAACGGCGGCGCGCACAAATAGAGCAATGGATTTGTTGCGAAGATGAAGTTTTATAGCATTTTTTTATTTCAAATCAAAAAATGAAACATGAAAACATTCATTCCTTTTGCCTTGTTAATTTGTGCTGCGCTTACCGTCCATCCGCAGGATCAGTCGTACATCATACCTTTGAAAGCAAAGTATGCAAGTGATTTTGAATTTATTACCAACACGCGTGATAAAGCATGTCTGTACCTTGATCAGAACGATTACTACTTTATCGCATTACTCGACACCAATTATCAGGTGTTGGCTGAGTTCAGGGACAAATTCTACACCATCTCAAACCCGCGATTTATCGGAAGCACTGCCAAAGACGATCACTTTGAGCTTTTCTTCAGGCGCGTAGAAGATGATATCCTTTTGGTGCTAAGCATTGATTGCAACGAAAGAAAAATTTCACGGACAAAAGATTTTAAGATTACCGATCAGGCAAAAGAAAGTGTGATTTACACAGGAAGCACTTACGATGGAAATAAGATGATCACCATTTCAAAAACGCCTGACGCGCTGATATTAAAAAAACATCTGCCGGGATTAGTCATCGAAAAATATTCAGTCCCACTGCACGAAAAGGATGCTGACTTCATTGCTAAAGCAACGTATCGTCAATTCAAAGCTACCGGTGATTCGCTCATTATAATTTTTAAACAAACCATGACGAAATCCAAAGAGCCGGTGTACAAATTTTTTAATATCGACCTTGATTCGGGAAGCTATAACTCATTTGATTTTGCGTGTGACCGTAAGAAAAGGCATGACAAATTCAACTTGTATTTTTATGGCAAATGGATACTGCACGAAAACTGTGATGACTCGATTCGATTGTATGATCGGTTAAGCGGCGAATTAATCAAGAAGTTTAAAATTGATTTTGACCGTGTAATTTCCAATGAAAACATTCCGGTATTCAAATACAGTTTCAATACTGATTTTGGAGGCACTTCAAATACCGGGCAATATGCCTATTTAAAAGGAAAAATGAGAAGATTTCTTCGTTTTTCCGACACGTATTCGACGTTTTATAAAGACAGTTCGGGCTTCTATTTAAAAAACAGCATCAGCTATATTTCTAATAGTTACGCCCGGTCATGGGCTTACGTCCGGTTTCTGTTGCCTTTTGATAAAGAAATGTATGAAATAAATTACGACGCTCAAAACATAAGCACGAGACCAGATACGTATGACATTTACTATATCGACCGGCAAGCACAGTTGCAGCCAAAAGTTTCAGGCTGGTTTCATGGCTTTGGTGATGATTATTTTTATGGCTATTTGCAAAAAAAGACGGGGGCCTTTGTCATCGAAAAAGTTGATTTTTAAGCGCTGAACCGTGGTTTTGACATTCAGATTATTTTGTGCTTTATTTTCAAAATTCTAATTGATAAAAATGAGGTAAAGTCTCTTGATTTAAAAACATTCTTGTAAAATGCAACAAAAATCTACTCATTCAGAAATCGAAATTTTAAAAGCTGCTTTGTCGCATCCCGGGCTGATTAACAACGACGATACCGCTATAGTTTTATATAATTTACAACACCTTACCGGAAAAATTGAGGAGCTGAAGGAGCTTTTCCCACCAGCGACGTTGCACGCCATTGCTGTAAAAGCCATGCCTTTGCCGTCGGTTTTGGAAAAGATAAACCGGCAGGGCGTGGGGCTGGAAGCCGCCAGCCTGCCGGAGTTGGTGTTGGCGCTCAAAGCGGGCGTGTCGCCGGATAAAGTCGTGTTCGACTCGCCGGTGAAAACTCGTGAGGAGATACGTTTTGCCTTGCAAAATCATGTCCGCCTCAACGCCGATTCGCTGGACGAGGTGGCGCGCATCGCCGAAATATTGCCGACGCTGGAAACAAAAAGCATTATCGGCCTGCGCATCAACCCGCAGGTGGGGACGGGAACCATTGCCATCACCAGCGTAGCCGGCGACTATTCCAAGTTTGGCGTTGCGCTGCGGGTGCACCGGCAGGAGATTATAAATCTTTTTATAAAAAATACCTGGCTCACGGCTTTGCATGTGCACGTTGGGTCGCAGGGTTGTCCGTTGCCACTGCTCATCAAAGGCGTAAAAGCTGTTTATGATCTGGCCGAAGAAATCAATCTGGAACTGGCAAGGAAGGGACGTGGGCAGCAAATCACCTCCTTCGACATGGGTGGCGGACTGCCGGTAGCCTATCATCCCACCGACAACCCGCCAACAATGCAACAGTATGCCGATATTTTGCAGCAGACAATGCCTAAGCTTTTCGATGGCACCTATCGCCTCATCACCGAGTTTGGCCGCTGGGTGCATCTCCACGGCGGCTTCACGGTGAGCCGTGTGGAGTATGTAAAGCAAAGTACTGCAAATGGCGGCGTGAACACAGCGATGATCCATCTGGGTGCCGATATGTTTATCCGCGAGTGCTACTTGCCGGAGCAGTGGTCGCATGAATATTCGCTGGCGGATGCGGCTGGAAACCGGAAAAGTGGAGAAGCCACGCAAAAATATATGCTGGCCGGGCCGTTGTGCTTTCAGGGCGACATCATGGGCCGAAACATAGCGCTGCCGCAAATCCAGGCCGGCGACTGGCTGATCATACACGACACCGGTGCCTACACGCTTAGCCAGTGGTCGCGTTACAACAGCCGCCAGATGCCCAAAGTGATTGGTTACAATGGCAACGATCACGAATGGGAAGTTCTGAAACCCCGCGAAACACCGGAGGATTTGTGGCGGTTTTGGAAAGGGAGGGGGTAATCAAAAATAAACTGCTGAGGCGCAGAGGTAAAAGTAGATTCGCCGGATTCTTCCTAGTGTAATCAGCTTTCTTTCAGTTTTTTTGGGTCTTGTCGATTCTCAAATAGCGTAACAATCCGAATTTCATTGTCGTCAATCCGGTAATAAATCGTTGTTTGTTTTGTCAAAATTGACTTTCTGAGTCGGACCGATGTCGTACTCATTGGGAAAAGTTCAGGATTTGATCGAATCAAGTTGATTTGTCGGTCTAAAAGTCTGGCAAAATTCCGAATCTCACCAGTCCACCGCTGAGCAAGATATTCAATAATATCTGCCATGTTTTCCAATGCTTCATCAGTCCAAATGATTTTATGGGTATTTTCCATAAATCTGTTTGGCTGTTTCATGAGGATTCATCAGTCCCTCCTCAATGTCTTTCAATCCGCGGTGAATGGACGCAAGTTCCTGGTCATTTAGATCGGCTTATCAGTCGTTTGATTTGGTGTAATTCTCTTTAATCGACTGAAGTCTTTCGATCACCGAAGAATCATTAAGTCTTGAAATCCATTCGATTAAATCCAATTTTTCAGTTTGTAAGTTCATTGTTGATATTTTTTTACGACAATACTAATTATCGTTCAAATGACGAAAATATCCCAATCCGAATCCAGTCGCTTATCTCCACGGGCACGGGAGACGTGTAGGCGTTTTTCGTGGTTTGCATCTAATTGACTAAACAAGGATGGAGTTTCTGTCGATTATTATTTTTGTGGAGCCATCATCAAAAAGCTCAAGATAAATGTATAGAGTCCTGTCGCTGTCTGTACTGATTTTGCTAATGCTGTTTAGCATGGCTTATGCACAGGAACCGCGGTTTGCATTTAATCATCTTACCATCGACGACGGTTTGTCGCAAAACTCGATCAACAGCATCATTCAGGATCGCTACGGTTTTATGTGGTTTGGCACCCACGATGGGTTGAACCGCTATGACGGGTATCAATTTATCCATTTCCGCACGGAGCGAAACATTAGCAACAGCATCAGCAACAACTATATCTACGATATCCACCAGGACGATGATGGCCTCCTCTGGGTTGCAACTTTTGGCGGCGGCCTCAACAGCCTGAATACTGTTACCAACGAAATTATCCGGCATCGGATGGCGCCTGCCGGAGCCGATTCATTCCCCACCAACCGATTGTTTTCGATTGACGAATATCCTGATGGCATCCTATGGGTTGGCAGCAACGAAGGGCTTATCCGGTTCGATAAAACAACAGGAGCAGCCAATATCTTCCTGGCACAAAAAACCAACGACAACATTTACGCACACAACTATGTAGGCATTGTGGTGCATGACGAATCGGGCAATTTGTGGATGCAGTGCGATTCGGGTCTCGCACGCTTTAACACCAAAACCTTCGCAACAGAATATTTTCCACAGAGTCCGTTTTCAGGCGCTTTTGCGTTGCGCAATGTTACTGATATCAAAATTACCGATAACAAATTGTTGCTTACCTGCAGTGCCGGCTTGGCGCTACTAGATTTGAATAACAAAACGGATAACCTTCTGCTACCTGCTTCGGCAATTCAAACCGGTGACCAATCCATCATTTTTAAAAAACTCTTATTGCTCCCCAACCATCGTGTGGCGATAGGAACCAGTGCTGGGCTTGTTATTTTTGACCGGCATACCCGTAGTTTTGCGCATTATCAGCACGATGCTGCTGACGAGCAGAGTATTTCGCACAACAGCGTTACGTCGCTGGCTATATCGCAGGATGGCATTTTATGGGTTGGAACCCGAAATGGTTTAAACAAGGTAGAAACAAAATCGCCCAACTTCATCCACCTCAGGAGTGTTCCCGGCAAAAACAGCCTGAGCACCAAAAATGTAACTTCGTTTGAGCAGCACAACGATAGCTTGCTTTGGATAGGCACCACCGACGGGTTGAATCTGCTGAATAAAAACACACATGTTTATACCTTTTTTAATAAAGAACTCCACAAAAGCAGTGGATTAAACTCCGATTACATCCTTTGCCTTTGCGCAGACTCCAGGGGAAATAAATGGGTGGGAACCCGTGGCGGTGGCTTTTATCAGATTATTAATAACCAAAATAAAGGTATTAAAATAAAACCGGTAAGGCCGGTGAACGTAGAGGCTGCGGAGATTACCGTTCATTTTATTACCGAAGGCCGTGATGGGATATTGTGGATAGGAACAGGCGGCACCGGCTTGTGGAAATACGATACGAAAGCAAATACCGTAAAAAAGTATTTCACCGCCAAAGACGGCACCGGCCTCACCCATCCTTATGTGTTTACAATCCTGGAAGATAGCTTTGGCAAAATATGGCTGGGCACCCCATCGGGCGGCGTTAATGTGTTCGATCCCCAAACAGAGCGGTTTGTCTATTTTCAAAATGATCTCGAAAATGAATCGAGCCTTAGCAACGACATCGTTTTGTCCCTCTACGAAGATCATCAGCAGGGCATCTGGATCGGAACCAACGATGGGCTGGCCAAATTTATACCTAAGAACAACGAAAATCTTTTCCAATCTTTTACCGCCGGATCACAATCGGGAAAGGAATCGTTTTTTAAAAATTTCGGTCATAACGAAGGCTTTCCCAATAGCGTAATTTACGGGATGCTCGAAGACGACCATCGCCAGTTGTGGATTTCGACAAACAGGGGTGTGGTGGTATTTGATATGGATAACGAAAAAGTGGTGAAAACTTTCGATGTAAGCGACGGCCTGCAAAGCAACGAGTTTAACCAAAATGCTTATTATAAAAACGGCGAAGGGATGTTTCATTTTGGCGGAGTAAACGGTGCCAACCTGTTTTACCCCGACAGTATAAAACCCAACACATTTGTACCTCCCGTGGCGCTTACCGAATTTGCGATTTTTAATGAACCGGTGGTGCCAGGAAAGGATGCACCGGAGTTAGATTTTCATCTCGAAAAAAATATTCATGCAACGGATCAGGTTCAGTTGTCGTGGAGGCATAAAGTCATCACCTTTGAATTTGCCGCGCTGAGTTTTGTCAGCCCCGAAAAAAACCGGTACCAATACAAACTCGAAGGTTTTAATCAGGATTGGGTTGATGCGGGAACCCGCCGCTCGGCTACCTATACGCAGCTCAATGCGGGAAATTATTTTTTTAAAGTAAAAGCATGCAACAGCAGCGGCGTGTGGAATGTGGCTGGCACGGCGCTAAAAATCCATATTGCTGCGCCACCCTGGCTGAGCTGGTATGCATATCTGTTTTACTTTATAATCTTCCTGGCTTTGGCCTACCTTTATGTGCGCCTGAGAATAAATCAGGCCACCCGAAAACTGAGGGTACAAACGCAGATAGAAAAAGCCAGATCGAGCGAGCGCGCCATTTTCCGCAAAAAAAGTGCTGCCGACTTTCATGACGAAGCCGGCAACAAGATAACCAAGATCACCCTGTTTACCGAAATGGCCAGAGCCGAAATAAACAACCCGCAACGGCTGGACGATTATTTACTAAAAATACAGCACAACATCAGCGAGCTTTCGTCGGGCATGCGCGACTTCCTGTGGGTACTCGACCCGCAACGCGACACCCTGTTTGAAACCATTTCGCGACTGAAAGATTTCGGCGATTCTATCCTTACGGAAATGGGTATTCGTTTTACGCTTAGCGGCATCAGCAGCGATTACAAAACCGTGGTACTGCCTATGACCATGCGGCGCAACATGCTGCAGATTTTTAAAGAGGCCATCCACAATTGCGCAAAGTACGCGGATGCAGGCAATGTAGCGTTGGCTGTTGGTATTGATGATGAAATAATTAAAATTTCGCTAAGCGATGATGGGAAAGGATTTGATGTGAAGGCCGAAAAAACCAAAAACAAATATGGCCTCAGCATCATGCACGATCGTGCCCAAAAAATTGATGCGGAATTGGAGATATTTTCTCAAAAAAGCAAAGGCACTGTCATTTCATTAAAATGTAAAATACCCCAAACGGGTGATAGGATTTGATAAACGGCCGGTATAATTTTGCACCCGATATGACTGAAGATATTATAAACGTAGCGATAGTGGAAGATGAAGATGAGATTCGTGGTCTGCTCGAGCAGATCATCGACCGCTCACCGGGCTTTTCGTGCAAGCACGTTTATAAAGATTGCGAAAGCGCCATCGAATCCATCAAAGATGCCCGACCCGATGTGGTGCTGATGGACATTCAGTTGCCGGGCATCAACGGCATCGAAGGCATAAAAATTTTAAAAGACCAGATGCCCGACACCGACTTTATCATGCTCACCATCCGCGACGAAGAAGGGGTGATTTTTCAATCGTTGTGTGCCGGAGCCACCGGCTATTTGCTCAAAGAAACGCCACCCGTAAAACTGCTTGCTGCCATCCGTGAGGTGCGCGAAGGAGGTTCGCCTATGAGCCCCGGCATTGCACGCAAAATTGCCATGTCATTTCATCCTTCCGCCGAAAACCCGCTTACTCCGCGCGAAAAAGAAGTGCTGACCAGGCTTACCGACGGCGAAAACTACGCAACCATTAGCGACAAGCTTTTTATAAGCGGAAATACCGTAAGAGCGCACATTAAAAATATCTACCGGAAACTACATGTCAGCTCGCGCGCCGAAGCAGTGGTGGCTGCTATCAAAAAAAATCTGATCTGATAGTAGGGTTGTCCGCTAATTCGCGGAAATTCGTTTAATGGGCCAAAATTCGCGGATAGTTGGTTTATCTGAAATTGCAAAATACCCCATACGGGCTATTGCACAGTCCGGTCTCCGCTTATAGTTTTGCCGTAATATTTTTTGTTAAACTTAAAAAGCGGAAAAGATGAAAACCATTTTTACTTTTATACTAATAATGTTTGCGGCTTTGGCCTGGGCGCAGCCCGAGATAACCCAGGCCAATCTGCCACAAACCGGCGACCACGTTGTTATCGCTATCTGTTCTGATCCGGTAAACCCGGGAAACAGCGGAGCCATGCAAACCTGGGATATGAGCAGCCTGACCCAAACAGAAGAGCAATCGTTTACCTACATTCCGTCAGCAGAATGGCCGCTTGCTGATTCGTTTCCTGAGGCAACCCTTTGCGCCCGAAGCTGGCAGGATGATTACAGTTATTATAAGGTTAGCCCAACATCGCTTACCGTCGAAGGGCATGTGGTAACCACCGATCCTGCCGATACGACGGTTATTGTATTTAGCAACAGCGAACAAATCCTGGAGCTGCCATACACCCTGGCAAGCAATTTTATCGACAATTTTGAAGGCACATCCTATATTCCCACCTTCGGAGCCTTCCCTTTCGATGGCAGCCTCGACTTTGAAGCCGATGGCTATGGAACGCTGATACTTCCCACGGGCACTTACAACAATGTGGTTCGTTACCATTTTTTCAGATCGCAAACAAATTATTTTAACGGCATCCCGGCTGGCACAATTACCAAAGAACAGTGGGCCTGGGTTTCGGCCGACTTTCGTTTTTGGCTGCTGCTGATGGAAGAGAACTGGGATGGCTTTTCCACGACACCATTGATATGGTACGACAAAAATCCTTATCCGGTGAGCACTGATATAAACGCTCCTGGCGAAACCACCGTAAGCGTTTTCCCCAATCCTGTAAAAGCCAATCAAAATCTTAGCATAAGCTGGGATAAATCGGAGCTGTTGCAGATATCGCTGTTGCGAATGGATGGAAGCCCTGTTGTAAAAGAAAATTTGGCTTTAGAAACAGGAAGCAATTCTTATCGCTGTCCGGACGTGAGTGCAGGGATTTATATCCTGAAAATTGAAACCCATGAAAAAGGTATCACGCAAAAGCTGTCGGTTTACAGATAAAATTCCGATAAACCGATGGGTAAAAACCCGCAAGTTACCCACATCCACACGCATCACAAACAAACAATTAACGAATAACAATTAACGAATAACAATTAACGAATAACAATTAACTCATTTTTAATTACTAAACACATGAAAAATTCAACAACAATCATTATGCTTTTGGCCCTTGCGCTAACAATCGTTTCTGCATGCAAAAAATCGGACGACAACGATGACGACAACAACAATAAGCTGCCTGATGCCGTATTCAGCATGAATGTATCGGGAGCCGAAAGCCAAACCGTAAACTTTACCCTGCCGGGCAATGTGGCGAGTGGCAATGCCATAAATGGCGCACTGCTATCCTCGCAGGAGTTGTTTACCATGAACGCCAGCCCGCTACCCATTACCTGGATGCTTGGATTGGCTGCTGAACTAAGCGCAATCGAAACAGGAACTTACAACCTGAAACCAGGAGTAAGTGCTTACACCAGCCCATCGCAAACAACCGGCTACATAGCAGTTTCGGGCACAATCACCATTAGCAAAGCCGAGCTCTACCAGGGTGTTTCCTCTATCAAAGACTGGTTTATTGATGGCAGCTATACCGGTACCTTTCAGGACACCTCCACGCCGCCCAATCAGATAACCATCAGCGGGTCGTTTAGCGGAATTAATATCAAGGCGCAGTAGGTAGTCAGCAGTCGGCAGAAAACCAAAATAATATCACATACTATGAAAACATTTAAAAACCTATTCTTAATCACCTCCTTTGTTTTGCTTTGTTCTTTGCTAATCGCACAGGATATCGCAGGCAGCAAAGACCATCCGTTGATTACGCGCTACCCTGGTTCGCAAATCGGCTATTATGAACAGCAGGATTACCGACCCTATTCCATTGCCACCGGGTCACAAACCGGCTACAACAACATCGATGACTGGGTGGACATCACGGGGCAATTCACAAGGATATACTACACCGTGAAGGGAGAAACTACGTTGACGGAGGTTTTTCAAAATTACCTGACAGCGCTCCAAAGAGGCGGCTTTACCCTACTGGCTCAAGGCATTCATCCGCAAAGCGGGACTTCAAAGGAAGTGGGTGGCCGGGGTTATCTTAAAACGGTTTATGACAAAAATAAAATCCCCACCGGTAGCGGCATCAAGTTACTTCAAGGCTCGGCCACTTCGGCGGGAGCCTGCTACATCGCTGCCCGCCTGGAACGTCCTGGCGGCAACATATACATTGTTGTTGGCGGGAGCCAATATGCTACTTACGAAAAGGTGTTTCTGGTGGACATTATCGAGGAAACCGTTTTGGAAGACGACCTGATCAGGGTAAATGCTGACGACATGATAAAACGTCTTTTGGCCGATGGAAAAATCGCCCTCTACGGCATCTATTTCGATTTTGACAAGTCGGATGTAAAGCCTGAATCGGCAGCAACACTGGGCGAAATAGCCAGACTGATGAAAGAAAACCCCGGTGTAAATATTTTTGTGGTCGGCCACACCGATATGAAAGGTTCGCTGGATTACAATATCAGGCTTTCGGAAAATCGGGCAAATGCCGTAGTAAAAGCGCTTACAGAAAATTATGGCGTATCATCGGATCGCATGAGCAGTCATGGTGTGGGGCCACTTTGCCCGCTCTATAGCAACCTAAGCGACGAGGGAAGAAAATTTAACCGGCGCGTAGAACTTGTGCTGAAAACAAAATAAGAAAGATTGAGGAGGACTTTTGATTGTAAATAACGCAAAAGCCCCGCATATCTATAGCGTACTAAATTCTTAGGCTGCCATTTTTTAGTCTTCTTCGAAATACTCACTTAATAGATCGTCCATTTCCAGGTGTGCGGCCAGACCAAGTAAGTCTCCAAACATGCGTGTTATGTCAAAATCTTGGTTGTAACCTTTTTCTTCAAAAAATTCAAATTCAGGAATAATGATACAGGTTGCTAAATATGAGCACTCCCCGATAACTCGAAAATATGTGTTGCTATCACCGTCTTCATAAAAGTCAATATTTGACTTAGCTCCTTGCATTAACAATTTTCTTGCTTCTTCAAAATCAAAGCATTCGACTTGGTTATATAATCTTAAATCAAGTTCACGAAATCCTTTTTCTAAAAAATATGAGATCGGGTCAAGAATAACTTCTTCATTACTTTCAGGGTCATTGAGAGCATGGCACCAGAAATACGCAAAGTATCGGTTGTATTGAATCTTTAGGTCTAATTTTTGACTTTCCCCTTCTGCTCTCCAAAAGTCAATCATTTGATTTGTTCGCCGTCTATTTCTTTTGATTAAGGGCATTATTTCCTCTCGCCAATCATTATCAAACCAAATCTTGTGGTTGAACAAGGTCAAGTATGTCAAGTCGAAGGCCGTGGTTCCGTCAATTAAATAATTGTCCTTTTTCGCAAAGATTTCAGGGTTTTGATTTTTAAATTCAATCACCTTGTCGATGTCGTTAAAATAAACAGCAAGAAATTATTTATCCAACTTTTGGTTTTCAGTTTCTGTGGGTATGGAATTTAGTTGTCGTGTCATTAGTTATTGTATTAGCTTCTCCGTATTTGATGTTTCTTCGATAGGGGCAATCCAGTCGAGATAATTACCCGGTGTGATTACGCGGAAAGTACTCCTGGGTAAGCCTTTGTCCAGGCTGACGGAGCCTTGTCCATTTTGCGAGGATTCCATTTTATTTCAATAGCGTTTTACCAACACGACGTGCTCCGGCTATTATGAGCACCTTATTGGCTTGCAACTTACTGAGAAAAAGGTTTTTTATGGCGCGATTTATAAAAATGGACATCAACAAAGGTTTAAAATGAAATTACAAAAATAGAGAATTATTTTCTAATTGAATGAATTGCATTAAATTGCTTCAGTGCGTTGAAGGAATTCATATTAATTCCTTCAGTAGAATGAAGTTATTTTAAATTCTCGTGGGTAATTTCATACGCCTCTTCAAAATTTAATTGAAAAAAGAACAAACCGCTGAGACGCGGAGGATAAGTAAAAAAACCGTTTTATTAATCTCCGCGTCTTAGCGCCTTTGCGGCGAAAAAAAACAGCCGCACTACTGTTTCAAACCCTTCGCGCCTGTACTTTGGTTTCTTTGTTACTTTTGCGCCTCATAGCTATCTAAATCCGACAACGACAGTGCAGGCAGGAAAGAAGATATATTTTGCATCCGATTTTCATTTTGGAATCCCCGACGCAGCCCAAAGCAAGCAGCGCGAGCAGCGATTTGTGCTATGGCTCGAAAGCATCCGCCACGACGCACAGGAAATTTTTCTGATGGGCGACCTGTTTGATTTCTGGTTCGAATACCACCAGGTGGTGCCCAAAGGCTATGTGCGGCTGCTGGGCAAGCTCGCCGAACTCACCGATGCGGGCATTCCGATACATCTTTTCCGGGGCAACCACGATATGTGGGCATTCGATTATCTGCAATCGGAAGTGGGCGTAATGTTGCACCGCGAGCCGGTGGTACGTACTTTTGGCGGCAAGCGCTTTTATCTGGCGCATGGCGATGGGCTGGGGCCGGGCGATCGGGGCTATAAATTTATTAAATATGTTTTCGAGCGCAAGATCAACCGCTTCCTTTTCAACTGGCTGCACCCCGACCTGGGCGTAAAACTGGGACTTTTCTGGAGTGGACGCAGCCGTTATGGCAATCAAAAGCCCGAAGCCGTCGAAAAGGAAAACCGCCTGCTTGAAAACATCAACCAGTCGCGCCTGGCACAACACTGCAATCAGGTTTTAAAACAAGACCCCACCATAGATTATTTCATCTTCGGCCACTGGCACATGGAGCAAATCCACGAGCTTTCGCCCGGCCATTTCTACATCCACCTGGGCGACTGGATCAACCGCTACTCTTATGGAGTTTTTGATGGAGAAAAGTTTACGTTGAAACATTTCGACAAAAAATAACCCGTCAACTTTTTCAAGGTGACGGGTTTTCTTTCTGACACTAAATATCAACCTATTGTAACAAAATTCGCTCAGTGACGAACCTGTTGTTGGATCGCATCGTGAGATAATACATTCCCGGATGCAGGGATGAAAGGTTCAGCCTGATTAATTCATCGGTTGCTGTTTCTTCACAAGTCATCACACATTGGCCGACGGAATTATAAATTTCAATCGCTACTGTTTTGCTAATCCAATCATTTAATCTCACAGAAATAATACCATGGGCCGGATTTGGAAAAACAAGTGCTCGATACGTTTCGTGTTCCGGAATATTTATAGTTAAAAGGAAGTTTGCTGTTAGCTCCCGGTTAGCTGTGACCGTAAAAACATAAATAGAATCCACAGAAATGGTGTCACCGTTTTCTGTCCAGCTCAGGAATCCATAACCTGATGCAGGCGTGGCGGTGAGGGTAGCCGTTTGGTTGTAGCTGTAGGTGCCTGCTCCGGTAATGGTTCCACCCGCAGCGGGTGAAGCGGTGGCCGTGATGACGAAAGTTTGCAGCTCAAAGTTGGTTGTGAGTGTTCGGTTGGAGGTTACTGTGAAAGAATATTGTGCATCCGTTGAAACCACATTTCCATTTTCCGTCCAGTTTATAAAATCATATCCTGTGGCAGGCGTGGCGGTGAGGGTAGCTGTTTGGTTGTAGCTGTAGGTGCCTGCTCCGGTTACGGTTCCACCGGCAGCGGGCGAAGCGGTGGCCGTGATGACGAAAGTTTGCAGCTCAAAGTTGGCGGTGAGCGTTCGGTTGGAGGTTACTGTGAAAGAATATTGCGCCTCCGTTGAAACCACATTTCCATTTTCCGTCCAGCTCACGAAATCGTAACCCGTGGCTGGCGTGGCGGTGAGGGTAGCCGATTGATTGTAGCTGTAGGTGCCTGCTCCGGTTACGGTTCCACCCGAAGCCGGCGAAGCGGTGGCCGTGATGACGAAAGTTTGCAGCTCAAAGTTGGCGGTGAGGGTGCGGTTGGAGGTTACTGTGAAAGAATATTGCGCCTCCGTAGAAACCACATTTCCGTTTTCCGTCCAGCTCACAAAATCGTAACCCGTGGCTGGCGTGGCGGAGAGGGTAGCCGTTTGGTTGTAACTGTAGGTGCCTGCTCCGGTAATGGTTCCACCGGCAGCGGGTGAAGCGGTGGCCGTGATGACGAAAGTTTGCAGCTCAAAGTTGGCGGTGAGGGTGCGGTTGGAGGTTACTGTGAAAGAATATTGTGCATCTGTTGAAACCACATTTCCATTTTCCGTCCAGTTTACAAAATCGTATCCTGTGGCTGGCGTGACGGTGAGGGTAGCCGTTTGGTTGTAGCTGTAAGTTCCGGTTCCGGTAATAGTTCCGCCGGCAGCGGGCGAGGCAGTGGCCGTGATGACGAAAGTTTGCAGCTCGAAGTTGGCGGTGAGGGTGCGGTTGGAGGTTATTGTGAAAGAATATTGTGCATCTGTTGAAACCACATTTCCATTTTCCGTCCAGTTTACAAAATCGTATCCCGTAGCAGACGTGGCGGTGAGGGTAGCCGTTTGGTTGTAGCTATAGGTGCCTGCTCCGGTAATGGTTCCACCATCAGCCGGCGAGGCAGTGGCCGTGATGACGAAAGTTTGCAGCTCAAAGTTGGCGGTGAGCATTCGGTTGGAGGTTACTGTGAAAGAATATTGCGCCTCCGTAGAAACCACATTTCCGTTTTCCGTCCAGCTTACAAAATCGTATCCCGTAGCAGGCGTGGCGGTGAGGGTAGCCGTTTGGTTGTAGCTGTAAGTTCCGGTTCCGGTAATAGTTCCGCCGGCAGCGGGCGAGGCAGTGGCCGTGATGACGAACGTTTGCAGCTCGAAGTTGGCGGTGAGGGTGCGGTTGGAGGTTACTGTGAAAGCATATTGCGCCTCCGTTGAAACCACATTTCCGTTTTCCGTCCAGCTCACAAAATTGTATCCTGTGGCAGGCGTGGCGGTGAGGGTAGCCGTAGATTGTGCCACATAGTTTCCGCCGCCCGAAACAGTGCCCCCGACGATTGGTGATGCCGTTGCAGAAATGGTATATACTTCCGGTGTAAACCATTCGAGTGCCTGATTCATCATGGTGTTGATGTCGGCATCGTTGGTAAATTGGGAGATGTCGAAACTGATAAAAAAGGATTTATAAATCAGGTTGTCGAGCCAGATAGCGCAGCCGTTTCCTTTTGAGTAGGCATTTCCGTTGATGGGACCATCTTCAAAGATAAAAGAACCCCAGGAACTGATTTCCGGATTGCTTACATCGTTAGCATACCATTCGGGACAATCCCGATTGTAAATAACATCAGGGTCGTCGGAGAAAACCGGAATAATCTGGTTCTCGGCACCTATCGGACTTGCTGACAATCCTTTGATACTGCCAGCATAATAACCGAGTAAGTCGGGGCCGGCGATTCCATCAGGACCACCATAATAGGGAGGATTTACCTGAACGTTGTATCCGCCGCGCAGATAGGCCGTAAAAAATTTCTTTAATAATCTGGCATTGGGCATTGCGTGCTGTGTGGAGGGTAGATTATCAGAAGCAAAAAACACATTTTTGGGCATGGCCTGGGTGCCACCATCCATAAAGTTGATCAATGCTTTCGATAAAGTATCATGGATGCTGGTGTTGCGGGTAGTGTTTGAATAAGCAATTATTATATCGTAGCTCTCCGGGAAACTATATTCATTAAAAGCCGCCCAATTAAACACATCATAATTTACGCCGGCTGCATCGAGCGCTGCCTGGTATTTTGGGAATTCTTTGTTTTGATAATCCTGAAACCCAGGTCTGTTTCCGGGCATAGCCAACAAAATTGTTGCATCGGCAGTGGGCAGCGTGTTAAAGACAAGCGTTTCGCCTTGTGACAAATGAAGCTCTGCGCGGTTGGCATTGGGCGAATTATCGGTAGCTGAAAAATAGTATTCAATGGTTGCACCAGCAGGCAGGCCGCTGAGCAGATAGTGATAAACGTTAGGTTCGTCAAAAGAAGAATGAGCCATTGCTTGCCATCCATTGCCGGTATTGTAATATAAAGTATCGGAGAGGATACCCGAAACGTCGGTGATTGTTGCCGAAAGCTCCATATAATCATTAAAGGTATTCCAAACCTTTTGGTGGCTCATGATAGGCGGTTCGTTGTCGTCGCCAACATAAAATCTAATAGCCAGTTCATTGTGGGGCAAATTACCTGCTGGTTCAGGTCCGATATACTGGCCATTTTCTACAATTTCCGTCAGGTAGGTCAGGCCGGCGGTAGCATCGTCATTTTGTATGGCAATGGTGGCACTTTGACCTAAAACATGAGGGATATTTCCACCCGACTGACCATTGTCAACATTTTGGTATTGCATAATAATATCTCCACTTTCGTGGATGATTACCTCAAAGCTAAGGGTTTGTTCTCCCCCATTTCCTGACACAAACCTCAGATTGTTCCATTGAATTACGCCATATCGTTCAGGAGCAGTCCCAAACATTTGATAATAAATATCTCCGGTATTTTCTTCTGCCAACAGGTCATCCCAAAACACAGCGATCAGTGCGGGCATCTCTTCATATCCCGGAATTGGAGCATGATAGTTAAACACATTTCCATCATTATCCCACCCATTATCAGGAAATGGCTTGTACCAATTATTTTCGGTCAGCAGCAATTCACCATTGATATCAGCATGAAAATAGGTTCGGTTGATACCGTAAAACGGAAAATCGAAACCAATGGGAATGGGTTCTGAGAAGTTATCATCACCGGCAAAAGCATTAACACCATAACTCACCACGGATATTCCGGTGGTGCTGATGTCGATCCAATTGTATTCAGGCCCATCAGGCTCGCCGCTGTCGATCCACCGGTAGCTCATCAGATCGGGGCCGCCGGTACCAAAATGCATTACAATTTTTGTAGAATCGTGTATTACATCATTGGACGGATCGCCGTCGCCGGGAAGGTTTGTGAACATGATGATAAGATACGAGCCGGTATCGGCAGGAAGCCAGGCAGGAAAACTCACCTGTTCTGTTTGCGCCGGTTGTAGTGTGTTGGTGAAAGTGAGCGTTTGGTTATAAACAATTGCGTTGGCAGCATCGGTGATGCTACATTCTACCGGAAAATCTTCGGTGACTTCCGATGTTCCAAAGTTTTTGATGGTGCATGCGGGAATGATCTCATTATTTAAAAGATGAAACCCTACGGGGCTTTCGATGGAAAGAATGCCCACATCACTTGGCTGTGGCTGGCCTACTTTGATGTCGTCCACCACCAGCGAGTAGGTATCCTGCAGCCATTGGATGGCAAGATAAATCTGCTGACCCTGATAAGCACTCAGGTCGTAGGTAAATTCCTGATAGGTGTTGCCCAAACCTGTTACACTTTCCAGCACCACATTGAAATTGTTGATCTGGTTGCCGGTGGTCGAAAGGCGCACCTTCATGTCTTCGGTACCGTACCAGGCACGGGCAAAAAAGGTAAAGACATCTCCGTCGTTGATGGTTACCTGTGGCGTTATCAGCCAGTCGTTTCCATTATTACCAAAGCATTGTACCGTAGCCATCCAGGCGCCACTATGGGCATAAGCATGCTGGAAAGCTCCCCACTGTTCTCCATCATTGTTGGCGTCGTAAATAGTCCAGCCTGCCGGGATAACGCCACCCTCGAAGCCTTCATTGATGCTCCATTGCCCGTAAGCGTTATTGGTGTAAACTCCAGCCAGAAGCATTACGAGGATCAGGAAATTTTTTGTTTTGCGGATGTAATTATTTGTCATGTGATTTAAATTTAAGTTGGTTAATTCGATCACAAAGAAATAATCAAAGCGGACAATTTGCAAGTATTGTATTTACAAATTGGTAAATTTGAGAGTATTGACGGAAGGGGTAACGGCTTGATAATCCATGTTTTTGATGAAAACAGAAGGGGGAACACCAGAGAATTTTTTGAAGACAATATTAAAATTTGAAATCGAATTAAAACCCGAATCTTTAGCAATTGCATCAATGGAATAACGCGCCCCTATTTCAGGATCCGAAAGCAGCTTCATAGCTTCTTTCACGCGATATTCGTTTATCAGATTGGAGTAACTTTTGCCATACATCTCGTTGATAATTTGCGAGAGATAGGTACGATTGGTAGAGAGGCGATGAGCCAGCTTTTCTATGGTGAGATCGGAACGGGTGAAAATTTTATCTTCATCCAGCAGTTTGTCCAAACGAATCATAATAGCATCTTTCTCGTCAGGAGCTATCATCGACGCTTTGCGATCATTTTGCGAAAGCATATCCATTTTTTCTCTGGTGTTCTTCAGCTCCTGTTCTTTTTTCATCATCTCCAGATTTTTCCGGGTGATGAATTTATAGGCAATGTTTTTTTTGCGTTGCTGAATAATGATGATCACCATAGCCAGGCCGAGAATAATCAACGCGATGAGGTAGGTGCGGTTTAGGGTTTTTTGTCCGCCTATTTTTAATTGTTGAATGTCGTTGCTAAATCGCAGGTTCAAATTTTCATTGGTAAGTCGTTCGTTGATGTATTTTTCTTCTATCATCGAAATCTTGGCTGCTTTGTCAATATCAAAAAGACTATCTTTCAGTTCAGTAGCTTCACGAAAAGTACGCAGAGCAAGCTGATAATTTCCAAGCTTTTGATAAATAAATGCCAACTGCGCCAGTGCATCTTTCTTTGAGGCAGGTTCATTGGTTTGGTCAAAAATTGCAATGCTTTGCTTACAGTAATTGATTGCCTGATGCAGCTCGCCCCGATCAGCTAATATCCGTGATAGTTTTAAAAACACTGAGGCCAATCCACTTTTATCTCCGGTTTTTTGATAGATTCCCAATGCCTGATTCAGGTACTGCGAGGCTTTCTCAAGGTTTCCCAATTGATAGTATGCTTCGCCGATGTTGGTGTAATTCGACGAAATGCCGTAGGAATCATTGTTTTGTTCATCAATTTGCACGGCCTCAAAAAAATGACGCAATGCCAGCTTAAAGTCCTTCAGATGGATATAGATTAATCCAATATTCGTCAGGCTGATGCTGTATCCTTTTTCGTCACCAATTTCTATGAAATCGTCACGCGCCTGCTCAATATTTTGCAATGCTTTGTCAAAGTCCTTTAGCATGATGTAAACCAAACCAATACTGAGTTTGCCACGAGCCATTTGTAAAGTGTCTTCAATCTCCTGAAAAACTCTGAGCGCCTTAAAGTTGTATTCGTTAGCTTTTTCGTAGTCTCCCTGTTTGATGTACATCAGCGAAATATTGCTGTAGATGATGGCAGCACTTTTTTGGTATTGATGTTCTTCAGCAATTTTTAATGCTTCTTTGGCATAGTTAAATGCTTGTTTGCTGTTGCCGGTATTAAAAGATAAAAAAAACAACTCGTTGTAAGTTTGCATGATGGCTTGCGGAGTTCCAAGCTGTTCGTTAATTTTTAAAGCTTCGTGCAAAAGGCTGTCGGCAGCCGGGTATCCCAGCTCATCTTTAGCAGCCACCACCATGCGGATGTAGGTATTTGCTAAGTTTTTTAAATCCTCTTTTTGTTTTAAGCTGTCGATTATTCCCTGGTAAAAATGTTTCTTTTCGTCGTTTGTCCGTTTGTAGGTGCCGGTAGGAATACTATCATTTTCGTTTTGCACGCCGATAAAGAGAAGCGGATCGTTCAGCACATTGCTGCTACCTGCCAGGTGCTGGCAATACATTATTAAGAGAATTATTACGACTGTACATTTAGGCATAGCTGGGCGAAAGTAAAAGTTATTAATCCGTCATATGTTAACGGATAAATTCGCAAAGCTAATGCACCAAATGAAGGTTTTATCCTATTTGCCTTTGTGGTCGCAGTTTTCCCTCTCACACAAACTTCTCTATCAGCTCTGCCAGGCGCGTGGCATATCCCATTTCGTTGTCGTACCAGGCCACTACTTTTACCAGTTTGTCGTTTTCGCCCAGCACTGCTGTCAGTCCGGCGTCGAAGATGGCCGAGTGGGTGTTTCCGATGATGTCGATGCTTACGATGGGGTCGGTGGTGTATTCGAGGATTCCTTTGAGGCGTCCGTTGGCAGCTTCTTCAAAAGCTTTATTGATGCTTTGGATGCTGGACGGTTTGCGCAGCGTACAGGTAAGGTCGGTGAGGGAGCCGTTGGGCACAGGCACGCGTATGCCGGCGCCGCCCAGGTTGCCGGTGAGGTGCGGAAAAATACGGGTGGCAGCTTTGGCAGCACCTGTTGTGGTGGGCACGATGGAGTAGGCGGCAGCACGGGCGCGGCGCAGGTCTTTGTGCGGCGCGTCGAGCAGGTGCTGGTCTTTGGTGTAGGAATGCACCGTGGTGATAAAGCCTTTCTCCACGCCCCACAGCTCGTCGAGGATCATGATGAGGGGCGCCACGTTGTTGGTGGTGCAGGAGGCGTTGCTGATGATGCGGTCGTTGCGGTTGATTAAATGATCATTAACACCCAAAACAATGTATTGGATGCTTTCGCCGTCGCCCTGTGCCGGAGCCGAAATCACCACTTTGTGGGCGCCTGCTTTCAGGTGGCGTTCAGCGTCGGATCGTGATGTAAAACGTCCGGTGGATTCCACCACCACATCGATATTCATTTCGCCCCACGGCAAAAGCTCAGGATTTTCCTGCGAAAGGACGGCTACTTTTTTCCCATCGATGATCAACTCTTTTTCGGTGTAGCTTACCGGGGCCGGAAAATGCCCGTGCGAAGAGTCGTACTTGAGCAGATGACTTAGCGTGTGTGTGTCGGTGAGGTCGTTGATGGCCACCAGTTCCAGGTTGTCGTGCAGACGCATCTGCCGGCAAAAGATACGGCCGATTCTTCCAAATCCGTTGATGGCTACTCTTATTTTGGTCATAAGTTCGTCAGATTTTATACTTTTACATTTTCTTATTTTGCAGCCGCCAAAAGTAGTAAAAAGGCAAAGGGTTGCTCTGGCACGAAGACCATCAAATACTAACAAATATTTTAAATCTGTAATGGAACATATCAAAACTTACATCGACGAAAACAAAGACCGTTTTCTTGAAGAACTTTTCGAACTCATCCGCATCCCTTCGGTAAGCTCACTGGCTGAGCACAAGGAGGACATGAAGCGGGCAGCAGAAGCCTGGAAGAAGATACTGCTTTCGGCAGGTGCCGACAAAGCCGAAGTGATGCCCTCGGCGGGCAACCCGGTGGTGTATGGCGAAAAAATGACCGACCCGTCAAAACCCACCGTGCTGGTGTATGCACATTACGATGTGATGCCCGTGGACCCGCTTGACCTGTGGAAAACTCAACCTTTTGAGCCGGTGGTGAAAGACGGCAAGATATGGGCACGCGGCGCTGACGACGACAAAGGTCAGTCGTTTATGCACGCCAAAGCTTTTGAGCTGATGGTAAAAACCAACACGCTGCCCTGCAACGTGAAGTTTATGATTGAAGGGGAAGAAGAGATAGGTTCGCCCAGCCTGAGCGACTTCTGCGAACAGCACAAAAAGATGCTACAAGCCGACATCATCCTGGTTTCCGATACCGGCATGATAGCTCCCGACATTCCTTCCATCACCACCGGGCTGCGCGGGCTGGCTTACATGCAGGTGAAAGTTACCGGCCCCAATCGCGACTTGCACTCCGGCCTCTTTGGCGGAGCAGTGGCCAACCCCATCAACATCCTCACAAAGATGATTGCTTCGCTCACCGACGAAAATAATCACATCACCATCCCCGGTTTTTACGACGATGTGCTGGAGGTGCCGCAAAAAGAACGCGAGATGATGGCCAAAGCACCGTTTGATGTGGAAGAATACAAAAAAGCTATCGACATTCGCGACGTGCATGGCGAAAAAGGTTACTCCACCAACGAACGCACCGGCATACGCCCATCGCTCGACGTCAACGGCATCTGGGGCGGCTACACCGGCGAAGGCGCCAAGACAGTGATCGCCTCGACGGCACACGCCAAGATTTCGATGCGGCTGGTACCCGATCAGGACCATCATAAGATCGCTCAGCTTTTCGATAAACATTTCAAAGCCATCGCTCCCAAGAGTGTGCGCGTGGAAGTGGAAGAGCTGCACGGCGGCTACGCTTACGTTTCGCCCACAGATATGATCGCCTATCAGGCTGCCGACAAAGCCTACACCGCAACTTTCGGCAAACGACCGGTGCCGGTGCGCAGCGGCGGCAGCATCCCCATTATCTCAGCTTTCGAGAAGATTTTGGGTATTAAATCTATCCTCATGGGTTTTGGCCTGGAAGCCGACGCTATCCATTCGCCCAACGAAAACTTTCCGCTCTTCAACTTCTACAAAGGCATCGAAACCATTCCTTATTTTTATAAATATTTTACGGAAATGATGGCGGAGAAGTAGCGGGCAGGAGCTTTACAATCGTTCTGAAAAGTGAAAAATCAAACAAAGCTCCAAATCACAAGTTCCAAATAAAATACAATGAACAAATTTCAAATATTCAGAGCATTTGGTTTTTTGAGATTTAGATTTTGAGATTTATTTTTTTATTTTTTGAAATTTGTATTTTAACATCTTACGTCTGAATATTTGATAAACACTTTTCCAGGCGGTCGCATCTTATTGATGCGGCCGCTTGCGTTTTGTATGCATGTGTAATCTGTGGATGGGTAATTTTATCAGACTTTGCCCGTTATTTTTCCAGTTTATTTGCAGCAAGAAAACACATTTATTGCTGCAACAATCCTAAACATTATGGAGAACAACAATTTTAAAAAAGACCTCGACCAACTGATCCGCATTTTTAAACGGTTGAAAAACAGATCACAGGAAGATCATTTTTCGCATCTGGGACCTGCCTTTACGCAAAATCTCGACTTTATCATCAACAACTACGAGATGGTGCGCAACCAGATACCGCAGGAGATGCTTGCGCAGATGGGCGCTCCTTTTCAGCAGATGTTGCATCAGTTTATCCAACAGATGAAAAATGAGCTGGGCGACGATTTTTACCTGGAGGAAGACGACTCCGAAACACCCGCCTCACAGCCCATTATCACTCCTCCGGCAGCAGCAAAGACAACAGAAATAGATTTCACTGCTGAAGTTGCTGCCATCGACAAGCAATTGAAATCGCCAGGACTCACCGAGGCGCAGGTTGATGCCCTGCTCGACCGTCGCAACCAGCTTATCGCCCGAAGCAGCAGCGGAGCATAGTTGTAACCTATTCTGAAAACATTTTAAAAAAAAGTAAGCCCGCCTAATCAATGGCGGGCTTGTTTTTGTTAGATATTTTCAAAAAATGCTCTTTAATCAAATTAATACAAAGCTGCCGCATCGAATGCGGGGGGCTTCGGGCTGCGGGTTTTAAACTCGGCGATACCCCGCTTGAGAAAATCTACAAACGCATCTACATCCAAATCGTATGCACGGGGATTTACCAGCAGCTCGCCCTCGGTGTCGAATAGCACGTAATAGGGTTGCGCATTTACATTGAAGCGATTTATCTGGAAGTCGGCGAATTTTTTACCTACGGTTTTCTTCACTTTTCCATCATGCGATGAGGTTATCCATTCACTTTCAGGCAGTCGCGACTTGTCGTCCACATACAGCGCCACTATTACAAACTCATCGCGCAGCAGTTGTAGCACCTTGGGGTCTGACCATACATTGGCTTCCATCTCGCGACAGTTTACGCAGCCGTGGCCGGTAAAGTCGATAAACAGCGGTTTGTTTACTGCTTTGGCGCAAGCCAGCGCCTGATCATAATCGAAGTAGCCTTCGAGGCCGTGGGGTAGGTGCAGAAACTCGGCGTATTTAGGCGTTTCGCAAATGTCGGTGGCCGCAGCGGATTTGTTGTCATTGAAATTAGCAATTTTTAGATTATCGCGCACTATGCTATTGATGTCGAAATCGTGGGTTTGCTGCGGCGGCATATATCCCGACAGGGCTTTGAGCGGAGCCCCAAACATGCCGGGCACCATGTACAGCACAAAAGTAAAGACGATGATGGAGAGCATCAGACGCGGCACACTTATGTAATGAACGTCGCTGTCGTGGGCAAATTTGAGCTTCCCCAGCAGATAAAAACCCATCAGCGCAAAGATGATGATCCAGAAAGCCAGATAAACTTCGCGGTCGAGGATGCCCCAGTGGTATGTCTGGTCGGCGATGCTAAGGAATTTTAAACCTAACGCCAACTCCAAAAATCCCAGCACCACTTTTACGCTGTTGAGCCAGCCGCCCGACTTGGGCAGGTTAGCCAGCCACGAGGGGAAAAAAGCAAACAACGTAAACGGCAGCGCAAAGGCGAGTGAAAATCCAAACATACCTACAATAGGTTCGAGCACCGCCCCGCCCGCCGACTTTACCAGGATGGCACCGACAATTGGGCCGGTGCACGAAAACGACACCAGCACCAGCGTAAAGGCCATAAAAAAGGCGCCGCTAAAACCGCCTTTGTCGGCTTTGCTGTCGGTTTTGTTGATCATCCAACTGGGCAGCGTAATCTCGAACATGCCCAAAAATGAGGCGGCAAAAAACACGAAGATCAAAAAGAACAACACGTTGGGAATCCAGTGCGTGCTAAGCCAGTTGGCAAAGTTGGCGCCCAGGGTTATTGCCACCAAAGTACCCAATACGGTATAAATGAAAATAATGGAGAAACCGTATGCCAGCGCCTGAAAACGCGCTTTTGCTTTGTTGTCGGAATTGTGCATGAAAAACGTCACCGTCATTGGGATCATCGGGAAAACGCACGGGGTGAGGATGGCGATGAGGCCGGCCAAAAACGAAAAAATGAAAAGTATCCATAGCCCGCTATTTTCCTTAATCTGACCATCCACAAGCATATTGCCTTCTTCCATTTGCCCGGTAGGTTCAACACCTCCATTGGCAGGTGCAGCGCCACCGTTGAAGTCGAAGCTAAATGGAAAATCAGCAGGAGGCAAGCATTTGCTGTCGTCGCAGCACATAAAATAGTACACGCCGGTGATGGTAAGCGGTGCATCGCTGTCGAGCTGAATCTTTTTGCTAAATACTGCCTGGTCGGCAAAATATTTTACCACCATATCAAAGTTGGGATCGTACTCCTCGATAGGCTGTGGCTCCTCAAAGATGACACGATATATAGTAGTTCCCGGCTCGAAACCTTCCTCCTCTTCGATGGAAACGTTAGGATCGACAAACGAAAAACCATTTAGATTATCAAAAAAGATCGAAGTGGCCTCAGGCCCACCGTCAGGAACATGTTGCGAATACAAATGCCAGGAGCTATCGATGGTAGTGGTAAAAACAAGTTCGTATTGGTTGCTTCCCAGATCGACGCTGCGGTAGCTCCACTTCACCGGATCGAGTATCTGTGCCGTGGCCAGGGTGGTAAAGCCAACGACAAGGAATAAAAAGAAAATGCTTTTGAAAAATAGTTTGATTTGGCAAGTGTGATTCATCAATAAGTAAATTTAGTGTTCTGTGAGTTTTTATTAAAAGATTGCAAAATTAAAAAGTTTCGGTAAAGGGCGGCATGTGAAAAGGTTGATGGAAGAAGTTGACAGTTTTCAATCTACAATCCGCAGCCAGCCAGTGTAAAGGATGTTGGCTTTTTTCGCCCTGCGCTCTGCGCCCCGCGTTAGCTTTCTAATTCCACAACGAAAACCTTTTGGGTAGCGCTGCTTACTTTGTAGCGCTCGTCGATGCGGTGCCCGACAACCCACACGATGTGCCCGCCCGAAAGGATCACCCAAAGATTTTGTTTTTCGATGGCTGTCATTTTCTGGTCGGTGATAAAATCGGAGAGTTTTTTGCGGCCACGCATCCCCAAGGGATAAAAATAATCGCCCGACTGCCATTTACGCAAAGTGAGCTGAAACTGAAGTTTATGATAATCAAGCTGTGCAATGTCTGCTGATTTTTTTAACCGTAACTCCTGTCGGGGGATTACGCTATACCTAAGCTTTAGCGGATAACGCATTTGCACATCTTCCTTTTTTATATAAAAAAAGTCTGAACTATCTTCCTGATTTGTAAGCGGCATCATTACCAAATGTTCGCGGTCGAGGGTGAGCCGATGGCTTGCCGATAAAAAATGCCTGCTTTCTGTGGAATCGATATTTTTCAGAATGTCGTTTATAGTGGAGTGGTTGAAGCCAAAGGGTTTGAGCAGCTCAAAAAGCACAAAATGCTGATGTGCCTCCTGCCGCAGGTAGCTTAACCGGATCAGTGTATAATCGCCCTCCTTTTTCATCATCAGGCTGCGGCGCCGATTAATCTCATCATCAATAAAATCGTGCGTTTGTTTTAGAATTCCGAAAGTAGATTTGAAACCACTTTCAAACCTGTCAGAAGATTCTCTTAAAGCTGGCAATACGTGATGGCGCAAGCGGTTGCGCAAATAGTCATCTTTTTGGTTGGAGCTGTCGTCGCGGTAGGCAATATTATTGCGAAAAGCATAATCTACGATTTGTGCACGGGTGGCAAATAGCAGTGGCCGGATGCAATTGCCGTTGTAGGGTTTGATGCCTTGCAGCCCGGCAATGCCGGTGCCTCGCAGCAAATTGATAAAAAATGTCTCCGTTTGGTCGTCAAAGTTATGTGCCGTGGCGTAAGCATCAAAACCTTCTTTGGCGATAAGCTCTTCAAACCATACGTAGCGCAGGTCACGGGCAGCCAGTTGTATCGAAAAATTGTTTTCGGTGGCGAAACACTTAGTATCAAAGCGCTTCACAAAAAAAGGCAATTGGTTTTGCTGCGCATAATCGCGCACAAAAATTTCGTCGGCATCGCTCTCGGTGCCACGCAAACCAAAGTTGCAATGCGCCACAGCAAACGAAACAGGAAGCTGCGCAAGCAGGTGCGCCATTACCATGGAATCGATGCCGCCGCTTACGGTTAGCAGAATTTTTTGCCCTTCCACAAGCAACTGATGATCAAAAATGTATTTTTGCAGATTAGCAAGCATGAGAGGCAAATGTATAGTAAATCACAATTATTAAACTTTTTTAACCGAAAAAAAATAGCATTATTTGACAACTATTTGTTTTTAACGTATGTTTGCAGATTAGTTTTTTGTAAAGAAGGAGGGTGGATTCGACATCAAAAATATCCTAGATCATTGATAAACAGAACCTACGTCCCTTTTTTCATCGTTCTTTGTCATGTTGTTTATCTCATTTTTGCAAGTCCTGTTGTAGCATTTTCTCAAACGGAGTCAGCACAACAAACTTTGACCAATAGCTTAAAGTTGGCCGGATTCGAAAATATATTCATCGAAACCAAGCCCGATACCCTCACAGTTTTCCTCGAAAACCGGCGCTACCGCTTTGAACCGCGAGGATTGGCTGAAGCTGCTATTATCATTCAAAGTAAAGTTAACGAAGGTAGCGCTGCTAAGTTACAGCTTGTCCTGTTGCAGGATAAAGTAGCGATGGTACAGGTAGTGATGCCAATGGATGTTGTGGAAAATTATGCGAAAGGTGTAGTCACAGATTCAGCGTTGATGCAGCTTGTGTTTGTTTCGATGGATGCACCGCAGTTGCCTCACAAAACCCCTGTTGCAAATAGTTCGCTTTATAAAGTTGACTTGCCGGTGCTACTGACATGGAATGCCAAGTTTGGCAATTTTGATAATCCGGTCGAATCCAATATCAACATCATTCCGGAGCTGAATTCCACGCTGGCAAAAGGACTTACGCTCAAAGCGCAATTGATCATCCCGGTTCAAAATGATTTTTTCTTTGTCAGTGAACGCGAAACAATCCGTCCTGGCAATATCACATTAAATCAATTTGCCAGCCTGGCCGACAATTTTTACATCAATATTACCGCTGGTACTTTTAACAAAAACAGGGCAGGCGGCAATATCGAACTGAAGAAGTTGCTTGCAGAGGGGCGGGTAGGACTTGGTGCAAATGTTGGCTTTACGCGCTACTATTCGTTTACCGGTATCGAAACGGAATTTTACGACCAGCAGCCATATCTCACAGCACTTTTCACAGCCGAATACCGCTATAACCCTTACGATTTGATAGCACGGATGCAGGTTGGGAATTTTTTGTTTAACACGCCGGCCATACGTTTTGAGCTGATGCGGCAATTTGGAGAGGTAAAGATTGGATTTATGGCTTTGGCCACCAAAGACGACTTCGACGGAGGTTTCCGGTTCGTTGTTCCGCTGCCTCCGCGCAAGTACACAAAAATTAAATTTTTCCGCATCCGGCCAGCCGATAATTTCGCCTGGGAGTACCGCGCTAAGGGCTTTCCGCAAAATGGGGTAACATACAATACAGGCTATAATCTCACCGACATGCTGTTGGATTATAACCCCGACTTTATTAAAAAAAGGTTAATTATTGAATTTAAAACGCAGTTGAATAAATAGTTTTTTTACTTTTGAAAAAAATATCATCGTATCAATAAAAAAGGAGTAAACATGAAAACCAAATTTTACAAATCGTTTTTCGGCCTCGTCATTGCAGGCGTGCTGATCTTCGGCTTTTCGCAATGCAAAAAAGTAGGCACTTCTGACTGGCCCGAGCCCAATCCTGAAACCCTCAACGAGCTTAAAGTAACCGTTTTCGACGGTGACCAGGGCAACGCATTATCTAACTATACCATTACCGTGATAACGCCCGACGGTATTCTTAGCGAATACCAAAATGGATCAGGAAGCCTTACCCTGGAAGGAAAGCAAGTGGGAACCTACATCATTACAGCCACCAAACAGGGCTATCTTACCCGTAGCGCTATGGTTGATGTAGAAAAAACCCCCGAAGGAGTGATTGCTGTTACCAAAGAGCGTTTTTATCTTAGTAAGCTGGGAAACAAGGCTACTGTAAGCAGCTCCGGAGCCAGCATGGCTATCGAGAGCGACTTTGAGCAGTCACCTATTCTTACATTCCCCGAAGGAGCAGTAAACCAACCTGTAGATGTTACTGTAACCTATATCCCAAGTCCGTCTAAGTTTGGCGACTTTGAGGTGAAAGGCGAACGTGCCATCCAATCAGGATTCAGCTTCTCGCCCGATCTTACTTTCCCCGAAAACGCAAAGGCTACACTTCAGGTACCTGTCACGATAGCTGCAGTTCGCAATGGCGAAAGCCCAATGCTGCTGGGTAGCTTCAACGAAGACACCCAAGAGTGGGAAATTATAGAAGGCGTGCTGAATGCTGACCGCACTATGGCTACTTTCGAAATGCCACACTTTTCGCTATGGTACACATTCACAGGCTATCGAATGGTGAAAACCATGACCTGGTCGCCCTATGAGCTTTCCGGCCAATCGGAAAACTGTAGCGAAGGAGCCTGCGGAACGTTTGTGTATTCTATCGGATCATCAGCGCTGGTCACCAGCATGGCCGAATATAGCTTCGACCTGAAAGTTGTCGATACGCGTTGCATTGGGCCACGTTATCAATATGCACAGCAACTCTTCACACGTTGCCGTCTTGCAAACTTTAAAATTTATAACTACACCGGTGAATATCTGGGCGAGTTTATCAACTTCCCCTTCGAAGTATTCAACTGGAAAGTTCAGGAAACCTATTGCCACCATCAAGGCTGGGGCAATTAATCTTCCACCGAAATAGTTTACTCTTAAGCATGAAGCATCATTGTATGTTTCATGCTTTTTTTATTCGGAAAGTTACACCTTATTAATATGATTATGCGAAACACCATTTTTAAATCAACATTCATTTTTGTTTTTTCTGCAATACTTATGTTGGCTATTGCCGGAAGTGCTTCGGCGCAAGACACCACAAATTTTAGTTTCAGGGGTTTTGGGCTTTCGATGGGTATTTATCAGCCCGAGCTTGATTACTGGAAAAACGATACCTCTTCACCTTTTCGCAACAGCGATTTTAGTACAACACTTATTGTGGAAGGATTTGCTGAGTTCCGCCTTATCAAAGACCTTGCGGCAAAGGCTGGCATCGGTTATTGGCAGGCGCGTGCCGAAACTACCATTCCCACCTACGGCAAAACGCAGCTATTGTTAAATGGGTATCCCATCAGCCTTGATGTGCGGTATTATGCTTCTCCTTTGCAGGTTGCCTTTATCACTCCCTATGTAGGTGTTGGTGGCGAGTTGGTGCTAATAAGCTATCAGTTGAGTTTTGAAGACAAAGAAGACCCTGATCCCACCAATGGGAGCACCGTGTTGGGTTCGGCCACCATTGGGCTTCAGATGAAGCTATCGCGTAACTTTGCTTTCGACGTTTTTGCTGATTACAAGCTGGGCAATTATCAACAGGCTTTTCTTGTGGAGGTTCCCAATCCCGATCAGCCGTCAGCGGAAACTGAGATCACCCGCGACATTTCCCTCTCCGGGCCACGACTGGGGATTTCGCTCAAGTATCTGTTTTAGGAAGAAAGTAGAGGTTAGAAGGTAGAGGTTGGAAGGTGGAGGTTAGAAGGTAGAGGTTGGAAGGTAGAGGTTGGAAGGTAGAGGTTAGAAGGTAGAGGTTAGAAGGTAGAAATTGGAGGTTTAGAACTTCTCGTATTTCTTCTTCAAAACTATTGGTAATCTATCTTCCTTGCCCTGTCGAAGGTGGAAGGTAATGATATTATGACACACTGACTGGCGGGGAAAACCTACAAATCGTGGTAATAACAAACCAGTTTCCTTTAAAAAGGCATCAACGAAATCCCAACTGAGATGGGATAAGTTTCGGGGCCTTTGTCTTTTGTAAAAAGATTGGTGAGCGAATAAAAACCTGTGAGGTTTATAAATTTCCATCCCACTCTGGCAGTGACGCCATACCTGAACTTCTCGATGTTGGGCACATCTTTAAACTTCACGAAGATGTTGTCGGAGGAGCCGAAGATGTAATCTTCGCCCTTGTATTTGGTGTGGCTGTCGATGAGAAATCCAAACTTAAAGCCAAGCGCTGCACGAAATTCTTTGTCGGTGCGCAGTCTGAATTCGAGCGGGATGTCAAGATAAGAATAGCTGATTTTGTTTTTCTTGTAATCGTTGCCGGGGTAAAGGCTTTTGATGGGATAAAGTGCTGAAACATTAAGGCTGTCTTCAACTACAAAAGCGTCGGTGTAAAAGTTGTGAGAGCCAAGGCCGGCGCCTATGGCAAAACTAAAATCGCTCTCGGCAATCTGAAAGTCGTACAGCATGGAGAAATTAACACCCAGATTAAAAAACTTGTTGTCGATCGAGTCGGGGATGTCCACATAAAAATCGTTGAAGACATCGAAAACAGCACTCACCTTTTTGCGTGTACTCTCGCTCACAGGCTGACTAAAACTCTGGAAACCTGCGCAAACAATCAAAACAATAATCAAGACTCGTTTCATAATGGGATAGTTTACTAAATTTTTTGGCAAAGGTAATGTTTTACTTTCTCTCTGCCGCTGGCGGCAATACCGCAGCAAGAATAATGCAAACAAAATAAACTCCCTTAGGGTTTAATTATTTCGCGAAAGCGGCATTTAAAAAATTGGAGCTGTTTTATTGCTATTTGGAACTTCTCGCTAACGAGCTGGGCTAACAGCAGCAATTTTACGGATGGTGCATCTCGCCTTCGCCAACAGGCTCCATGGTTGTGGCCAGTCGGCACATGTTTTTGTCGTCTTCCTGGTAAAAAAGATACACCGGCCCTTCGTTGCGTAGCATGTCAACAATGGCAGGCATATCCTGCATGTGATAATAAAAATAATAGAGATTGTGCATCTTCATGGCTTTGGGGAGTTTGTTGCCGTCGGATACAAAATTGATGTAACCCAAAAAACCTATCTGGGCAGTAATCATGATCACGGCTTTGTACTCCGCCTCCTCCGCCCGCGACGAGAAAAGCATGTAGGTGTAGTGGGTAATGGTGCGTACTTCGATTTCTTTTTCTTTCCCTTTTTCCTGGATCATAGCTGATATTTTTTTTAAATGAATGTCCAAAAGTAGAAAAATATCGAAACGTGCTACATTATTTGGCGAAAGCCTTAAGAAAATTGCCCGGATACACCATTGCGAAAAGCAGCATGACTACCTGCTTTTTTACTACTTTCGCCGACAAATATTTAATTACGATCATTATGTTACGAACACATACATGCGGCGAATTGAGCATGAAAAATCTGGGCGAAGAGGTACGCCTTACGGGATGGGTACAACGGGTAAGAGATAAGGGCGGCCTGGTATGGATCGACCTGCGCGATCGCTATGGAATTACGCAGCTTGTGATGGAGGAGGGCGTAACCGAACCCGGCATTCTGCAACTTGCCGGCACATTTGGACGCGAATATGTGATAGAAGCAGGCGGCGAGGTAATCGAGCGGATTTCGAAAAATCCAAAGCTGGCTACCGGCGATATCGAGGTACGCGTTACCGTGCTGCGGTTGCTCAACGCTTCCAAAGTGCCGCCTTTTACCATCGAAGACCAAACCGACGGCGGCGAAGAGCTGCGCATGAAATACCGCTACCTCGACCTGCGACGCAACACCGTAAAACAAAACCTGCTGCTGCGCCACCGCATGGCCGCCGAAACACGCAAATATCTGGATGCACAACAGTTTGTGGAGGTGGAGACGCCCGTGCTTATCGTTTCTACCCCCGAAGGAGCACGCGACTTTGTGGTACCTTCGCGGATGAATCCCGGCGAATTTTACGCCCTGCCGCAGTCGCCCCAAACTTTCAAGCAATTGCTCATGGTGGCCGGCATGGATCGTTATTATCAAATCGTGAAATGCTTTCGCGACGAAGACCTGCGCGCCGACCGCCAGCCGGAGTTTACACAGATCGACTGCGAGATGTCGTTCGTAACCCAGGAAGATATACTCAACACTTTCGAGGGAATGGTGCGCCACCTTTTTAGAACCATCAAGGATGTCGGTTTTGAAGACGCCATCCCGCGCATGACTTACGCCGATGCCATGAAACTTTATGGCTCCGACAAGCCCGACCTGCGGTTTGATATGGTTTTTAAAGAAATTTCCGGCGAGGTAAAAAATCATGGCTTCCCTGCCTTCGATCAGGCCGAAATCGTAGTGGGCATCAACGTATCCGGCGCCGCCGGCTATACCCGCAAGCAACTCGACGAGCTGACTGACTTTGTGAAGAAGCCGCAAATCGGCAGCAAAGGATTGGTGTATGTGCGCTACCACGAAGATGGAACGCTGAAGTCGTCGGTAGATAAATTTTATAATAATGATGATCTCAAAAACTGGGCGCAGCAATTTGATGCACAACCCGGCGACCTGATGCTGATCCTGGCGGGTGACACCAACCAAACGCGAAAAGCGTTGGGCAGCCTGCGCCTGGAGATGGCCAACCAACTGGGGCTGCGCGACCCTAACGTATTTAGCCCGCTGTGGGTTGTCGATTTTCCGTTGCTGGAATGGGACGAAGAATCCCGGCGTTTTTATGCCATGCACCATCCTTTTACTTCGCCCAAGCCCGAAGATATAGCGCTGCTGAAAAGCGATCCGCGCCAGGTTCGCGCCAACGCTTACGATTTGGTTATAAATGGCGTTGAGATAGGTGGTGGCTCCATCCGTATCCACAACAAAGAACTTCAGCAGAAAATGTTCGAAATTCTGGGTTTTACCCCGGAGCTGGCGCAGGCACAATTTGGTTTTTTGATGAATGCCTTCGAATACGGCGCGCCACCCCACGGCGGCATCGCCCTGGGTTTCGACCGCCTGGTATCGCTCTTCGGCGGCAGCGACAGCATCCGCGACTATATCGCCTTCCCAAAAAACAACGCCGGCCGCGACGTGATGATCGACGCCCCCGCACCCATCGCCCAACAGCAACTCGACGAGCTGGGTTTGATTGTGAAGAAGGAAGTAGGTAGAAAGTAGATGTTGGGGGGTAGAGGTTGGGAGGATGAGGTTAGAAATTGGAAGATAGAAGTTAGAGTGGCTAAAGTGCATGCACCATTTTAAGCGGTAGAGCTACGCAATATTTGTAGAAACTACTCCCCTTGAAACCAACTAAAGATGCGTTGCCCCGAAATATTACAACTCTGAACCTCAAAAATGCTATTGTTCAACAAATCGGAATAATTCTTCATCGCTTAATTTCCAATGCAGCTTTATAAAATTTTTACCGATACTTTGCACTATGCCCAGTATTTCTTCTCCGTTCTGCAGGTTCCGTTCAATTTGTTTTTTCTCTTTTACACTTATCTTGTAGTTGTCATTGGAAACATAAAGCTTTCCGATGAATTTACCCTCAACAAGGTATTTGGTGATTGTTCTGCCTAAATCATCTTCTATTTTTATTACTTCTGCTTTAACGGTTTTTCCAATTAGGTTTATTTTTTCTGCAATTTTTTTGTCGATAATGTTTTCTATTGTGTTGTGTAAGTTGGGGAAATTTTTTTCAATCTCTTTTGCTTTGTTATCCGCATCAGGATTGTATCTTGATAAAATTTTTTCGATTTCTTGTTCGAGCACCCATTTTAGCTGCAAGGTTTTGGTTTTGTAATTAACCATAATCACCTCGCAATGGATTAAATCTCCAACCTCCAGCTTTAAAATCGCATTGTTGATTTTTGCGCGTCTGGTACCGTAAATCGAATAGGTCGGTGGCAAAGTCGCCTCGTACTTGCCGGCAGCAAGATAACACGGCGTGTTATTGCCTATTTCCACAATTTTGACTGGTAGCACCTCCCCGATAAGTTGCTCAATGTTTCCATTAAACCATCCTTTTAGTGCTTGATTGGTTCCCAAAATTATTTGGCTATCCACGTTATACCCCCAAAACGTTGGTTGAAGAATATCTCCTGTTTTTATCTGTTCGAAAGCTTCTTCTGTAGCAAAATTCGACTTGTGTAGCAGAGCGACGATTGACCCACACCGCCATTTGAAGTTGTAGCCTATGTCGATGAAAACTCCATAATCGACCCTGTGAACAACCACGCCCTTGCATTTTTCATTTTCAATTAAATCATATCTTTTAAACTGGGCTGTTTCTCCATTTAAGATAATTGCTAAAGGGTCTTTTTTAAAATGGTGAACTTTACCAAAGAAAATTTTTCCTTGTAAGGTGGGGAAAATAGCTTCCCAGGATTTCGGATTAATGTATTTCCATGGCATGTGGCCGAATGAAATGAATCCGTTGAGTCCATTGGTGTTGACAATAAAACCTCTGTCCTTGATATCTTTTATTGCAAATGCGATGTTATCGCCTTTGGCAAGAAGTCTTTCAAAATTCTCAATTCGTTTTGCCAGACAACCCTCTTGTTGCGAAATATTTGTGTCTCCTTTCAAGCTAATTTATCTTTTGTTTCTTCATTTACAAAATTACAATTTTAAAATGGAATTAAGATAAATTAGCCTGCCTTGAGCCTGGGGACTAAAAGAAAATCTTCCAGTCGAGGTCGCGTACCGTTTTTTTTGACGGAGGACTACCTATCGAATTACCACCTTTTTGGTAATGATTTCATTTCGGCATCAAAACGAAACCGACAGATTGTAGGAAGTCATATATAGATTATAGTCGCGCGGGCCACGCCAGGTAGCGCCAACATATACCGGCGTTTTCACAAATTCGAGCTGCGGATAGAGCTGAAACTTGAGGGATTTTACGGTAAAGAACACCCCCAGTTGTGCTGTGAAAGAATACAAAACCCGGTTGAAATCATAGGATTTATCGGGGTCGTTTAGCAGCAGCCAGAGCTTGATGCCCGGCCCCAGGAAAATGCCGGCTTTGTTTCCAATCTGTATGTTAAGCCCCAGCGGGATGGCGCCATAGCTCAGGTCGTAATATTCGTAGTTGAGGCGCGTAAACGACAAGCCGGTGTAGAAATGGAAAAGTGTGGGCGGGGGATTGTAAAAAACCAGACCACCAATTTCATAGCCGCTGCTATAGACTTTGGGAAAAAGCTTAACGCCGGGGGAAACATCTTTAATAGTAAACTTAGCAAGAGCAACATGCGGCGCATAATGGAAGTTTTGCGCGCTGGCGCCCGCCGCCGATAAAACCAACAGGATTATCAATCCGCATAGTTTTGTTTTGGGAGATTTTGGCCGATGTTTCATCTCAATTTTTGTTTACGTGTTATTAGGGTCATTTGCCTTGTGGCAAAATTATCATTTTTATGAAATGAACCCGAACGTTTACTGTAAGATGATTTTCTCGGTAAAAACCTGCTCCAGAGTTTTGACGGTAAGCAGATAGATACCTTTGGGGTAGGGGGAGAGATCGAGGATGGTGTTGCCGGGATATTCATAAGATTTCGCCACAATAGCAACTCCATTCATTGCCTTTACTTCAACTTCGATGTATTTCTGATTTTGATTGAGCGCTATGTTAATCAACCCTGTAGTAGGG
>SABY01000119.1 GCA_009928785.1 Clostridia bacterium
TTTGGTGAGATCGCAAACTACATACAGATCGGGCTGTAGGACGGTGTAAATGGTTTGGTCGCTTTTGTTTTTGTTTTTCGGCAGACGCACGTCGGAGGGGGCGGCAAAACCTCTGCAATTTCTATTTACCAAATAATTGCCCAGTAGCCTGCTTAAATTAAAAGAAATTCCCTGATGCTTAATGTTTGGAGCTGGTGTCATTAGTTTTACAAACCCATCGTAAAGCTCGCGCCGCATGTCGTCCATCCAGGTAAGATAGTCGGCGTAGGTGTAGCGCTTGGTGGTGTCGAGGCTAAGCATTGTCATGATTTTGATCTTTTTCTTTAGTAATAAAAACACAAATATAATAATATCGTTTGCAAAATGCTTTTGATAAAACGGTGCTGTACTACGAAAAATTGGTCAGGCATCTTCCACCCTGCAAGGATTTGTAAAAAATCACTTTCCCAAAAACTTTGTCGAAAAATTTAAAAAATTACTTTTGCAGCGCTCTACAAAGGAGCTAATAACTAATAGTTTAAAAATAAAGGGAAAGATAATTATGAAGAAAAATGTAATTATTATTGGTGCTGCGGGACGAGATTTCCACAACTTCAACACTTATTACCGTGGAAACGACTCATACAATGTAGTGGCTTTTACAGCCGCTCAGATTCCTGATATCGACGGAAGGAAGTATCCGGCCGAGCTGGCTGGCGATTTATACCCGGACGGTATCCCAATTTACGCAGAAGAAGACCTCCCTAAACTCATCAAAGATTTTAATGTGGACGATTGCGTGTTTTCTTACAGCGACGTCCCCTACGAACGGGTGATGTCGGTGAGCGCATTGGTAAATGCTTCAGGCGCCAACTTTATGCTGCTGGGACCCGCCGACACCATGGTAAAAAGTACCAAGCCATTAATCGCTGTTGGCGCTGTACGTACAGGCTGTGGCAAAAGCCAGACTTCGCGCCGTGTGATTGAGCTGCTGATGGAAAAAGGCTTGAAAGTAGTGGCCATTCGTCACCCGATGCCTTATGGTAATCTGGTAGAACAAAAAGTGCAGCGTTTTGCTACCATCGACGACTTGCACAAACACAAGTGCACCGTTGAAGAAATGGAAGAATACGAACCCCACGTGGTACGTGGCGACGTGATTTATGCAGGCGTGGATTATGAAGCCATTCTTCGTGCTGCCGAGCAAGACCCGGATGGTTGCGACGTAGTGCTTTGGGATGGCGGCAACAACGACTTCCCGTTTTACAAACCTGATCTCAACATCACCGTCGTCGATCCGCATCGCCCTGGCCACGAGCTGTGTTATTATCCTGGCGAGGTAACCCTGCGCCTGGCCGATGTAGTTGTGATCAACAAAATGGACACTGCCAGCCCCGAGGGCATACAAACCGTGCGCGAAAGCATTGCCAAAGTAGCGCCCAAAGCGATTGTAGTTGACGCTGCTTCACCCATTAAAGTTGACGACCCGTCGCTGATAAGAGGCAAAAGAGTGCTGGTAGTAGAAGATGGCCCCACACTTACCCACGGCGAGATGAAACTGGGCGCCGGAACAGTAGCTGCACAGAAATTTGGCGCTGCCGAAATGGTTGACCCGCGTCCTTTTACCGTTGGAAAACTCAGCGAAACCTTTGAGATTTATCCCAATATCGGCACCTTGTTGCCCGCCATGGGATACAGCGATCAGCAGCTCAAAGACCTCGAAACTACCATCAACAACACCGACTGCGATTCTGTGATCATTGGCACGCCCATCGATCTGAATCGTTTGATCAAAATCAAAAAACCCAACACCCGCGTTCATTACGACCTGCAGGAAATCGGCCAGCCCGACCTAAAGGAAATCATCGACGCGTTTGTTGTGAAGTTTAATCTGAAGAAGTAACTCCGCTTTAGAAAATTTATAACAAAAAGGCAGCCTCGTGATGGGGCTGCCTTTTTTGTAAGAAACCAATTTGCGGGGACAAGATGTCAGGTTTAATTGTTTTGTTGTAAATTTGGCTTTTTCAAAAGAATAACATGGAGAGTAATGTAAAATATTGGATTGAGCTTTCGGATTATGATCTTGAGACTGCAAAAGCTATGCTGACGAGTAAAATATCTCTATGTCGGTTTTATGTGTCACCAGGCTATCGAGAAAGTTTTCAAAGCCTATTTCGTTAAACTAAAAATGGAATCAGCACCGTTTTCTCATAGTCTGGCATATTTAGCCAGAAAGGGCGGATTCATTGATACACTATCTGATGAACAAAAGTTGTTTGTTGACCAAATTGAACCTTTGAATATTGAAGCACGATACCCCGCACATAAAGAACGTTTGCTTAAAAGTTTGTCTAATGAGAAATGCAAGGAGATAATAAAAAACACTTTAGAACTACAACAATGGATCAAAGAGAAGCTATAAAAAAGGTTCAGGCATATAAAGCGTTGTTAGAGGACAATCTCAAATTCGATAAGATTTACCTCTTTGGTTCGTATGCAAATAATACCCAGCATGAGGATAGTGATGTTGATGTAGCTATTGTCGTTAGCGAGGTTAAAGGAGATTTTTTTTCTGTTAATCCAATGCTATGGACTTTACGCAGAAAAATTGATGATCGAATAGAGCCTATTCTTATTGAGAAAGATAACGACCATGCTGGGTTTTTAACCGAAATTGAAGCAAATGGCATTGAAATTACATAATCTGAAGAAGTAACACCGCTTTAGAAAATTTAAAACTAAAAGGCAGCCTCGTGATGGGGCTGCCTTTTTTTTATAGCTTCATAATGAATTCCTCAAAATTTCCCTGATTAATCACTTTGAATGGGTTGCCCGGATAAGCATTTGAAAATGATTTTGGTAACCGGGCTTTTTGTTTGGGGCTCCATTTGAACTCATAAGTAAACAGTTTTCCTTCTCTTTCTTCCAGGTAATCAATTTCCTGTTGGTCGTAAGTGCGCCAAAAATAGCTGTTTGCCCATACATCATTGTAATTCAAAAATTTGAACCTTTCGCTAACCAAATAATTCTCCCACAATGCACCGATATCCTGCCGGAGTTCGGGGAGTTTGAAATTTGCAATCACAGCATTTCTTATTCCGTTATCCACAAAGTAGATTTTTCTTCCCTTTACAATTTCCTTTCTGGCATTGCGCGAAAATGCGGTTAACCTAAAAATAATGTAGGCCTTCTCCAGAATGTCGATGTATTTTTCGACGGTTTGATTATCGATGCCTACGGTTTTTGAAAGCTCATGGTACGACACTTCATTGCCAATTTGAAAGGCAAGAGCCTGCAGAAGTTTGATTACTTTTTCGGGCTTTTTTATCTGATCAAATTTTAAAAGATCTTTGTACAAATAGCTGTTGTAAATTTCCTTCAACAGCCTCTTTTCATTCCCAATATTGGTAACCACTTCAGGATAATATCCATACACCATGCGATGCGGAACCATACGCATTTCTTCAAGCAATCCATGATGGCTCACCATTTCGCTGTAAGAAATCGGATAAAGCTGGTATTCCCATTTTCGGCCAGTGAGGGGTTCGTTAATTTGGTTAGCAAGTTCAAACGAAGAAGAACCGGTTGCAACCAATTGAACGTCTTTAATTTGATCGTTTATCAATTTCAGTTTGATGCTGATGTCTTTTATCCGCTGTGCTTCATCAACTACCAAAATCTTATGGCTGCCAATTATGGTTCTTAATCTTGTAGATGTTGGCTTTTCAAATAATAATTGTGTGTCAGGGTCGTCGGCATCAAGCCACAACACCTCATCCTTGTTTTTACAAATCTCTTTCATTAATGTGGTTTTTCCAACCTGGCGGGCGCCAAGTAGAATAATAGCCTTTCCTTTGAAAAAGTCCTTTTCGATTTTTGATTCCAAATGTCGTTTAATCATAACTAAAGCAATTAGTAAGAAACTCGAAAACGGTAAATTTGCGATTACGATCGCAATATTACCGTTAATTTTGCGATTACGATCGCAATATTACCGTTTTTCTGAATGTTGATTTCCTGGTCATTGATCTTTTTGTAGTTTGACTTACAGAGATTTCTTTTATTTTGTAAATTCAAAATTTTAAGATTTTTATCAGCAACATGAAAAAGCGACAAATCCCGCACACCTACGTCATCGTCTTTGCCATCATCGTGGTGGCCGCTATGCTCACCTGGTTTATTCCCGGTGGGCAGTTTCAACGCATCATGGTGACGGTCGGCGAAACCCAGCGCGAAACCATCCAAAGCGATTCGTTTACCTACACCGAAAACAACCCACAGACGTGGGAGATTTTCTCGGCCATTTTTGATGGATTTGTCGATAAAGCCGACATTATCGTTTTTATCCTGCTCATCGGCGGCGCCTTTTGGATTATGAATAACAGCCGCGCCATCGACGTGGGCATATTTTCTTTTCTAAAATTTACACGCCGGCTGGAACACAACAAGCTGATAAAAACGGTGGGTGTCGATAACATGGTCATCACACTCATCATGCTTATGTTTAGTGCTTTTGGAGCCATTTTCGGGATGAGCGAAGAAACGATAGCATTCATTATCATCTTTGTGCCGCTGGCCATCACCATGGGCTACGATTCTATCACAGGTGTTTCGATGTGTTTTGTGGCTGCCGGACTCGGCTTTGCCGGCGCATTGCTCAATCCTTTTACCATCGGCATTGCGCAGGGTTTGTCGGATTTGCCGCTTTTTTCCGGCATCGAATACCGTTTCTTTTGTTGGGTGGTAATAAATATTGTAGGCATTGGCTGGATATTGCGCTATGCCCGGCGAATCAAAAAGAATCCCAAATCTTCGCTCGTTTACAAAGATGATGCTTATTGGCGTGAGCGCGAAAGCGGCTCCGACCTCGAAAACATCCAATATCAAACCCCAAAATCGGCTTGGATTACGTTTATTTTTATTCTGGTGGTAATGACAATTTATTCGTTCATTATGCCTTACACCACGCTTACCGTGGGCAAGTCTTCCACCACTTTGCCGGTAATTCCTTTTCTCACGGTTTTGTTTCTCATCACCGGTATTGCTTCTCTGCGCAAGTCGGCACATTTTTTTGTGTTAAATCTTTTGATGTTTACCATCATCTATCTTATCGTCGGCGTAATGGGTTATGGCTGGTATGTGATGGAAATAGCCACGCTGTTTTTTGCTATGGGCATTGCCGCAGGTGTGGCCATGAATAATTCCGCCAACAAAATTACCAGCCTTTTCCTCGAAGGCGTGCGCGACATCATGTCGGCGGCCATGGTGGTTGGATTGGCGGGCGGCATCATCATCATTTTGCAAAACGGCAACATCATCGACACTTTATTGTATTACATCTCCGAGTCGATGGGGGAGATGGGGCGCGTTGCCTCGGTAGGCATGATGTATGTTTTTCAGACGATTATTAATGTAGTAATTCCTTCCGGCTCGGCCAAAGCGGCGCTCACCATGCCCATCATGTCGCAGTTTAGCGATTTGATCGGTGTTTCGCGTCAGGCCACGGTCATGGCATTTCAGTTTGGCGATGGATTTACAAATATGATCACGCCTACCTCCGGCGTATTGATTGGCGTGTTGGGCGTGGCCAAAATTCCCTACGACAAATGGGTGCGTTGGGTTACACCATTTATGATCGTACTGATAATTCTGGGATTTTTATTATTAATACCTACAGTCACCATGGACCTGACGGGTTTTTAATAATGGTCTGGCCAACAAAATGAGCTGGGTTTTGTTAGCAAAGAAAAAATCTCATGAACCAAAGACTCCACAATTTCCTCGATAAGGTTAAAATAACTTTCAAAGAGTTTGGCAGCAGCGACCCAATTATTTACGCCGGCGCCATTGCCTTCTTTACCATTTTTGCACTACCGGCAATATTGGTATTAATCATTATGACCTCCGGCAATCTTTTCGGTGAAGAGGCTATCACCGGCCAGCTTAGCCAACAAGTACGTTCGCTCGTAGGCCCCGACGGTGCTACCGCCGTAGAGAAGATAGTTAAAAATGCCAGCCAGGCCAGCGGTGGATTCCTGGCTACTATTATCAGTCTGGTCACTTTGTTTATTGCAGCTACCACCGTTTTTACCATTCTGCAAACTGCCCTCAACAAAATCTGGCACGTCAAGCCACAGCCAAAACGTGGGTGGCTTAAACTTTTAAAAGACCGTGCTATTTCCTTTGCCATCGTAATAAGCATGGGGTTCTTACTGGCTGTATCGCTGGCATTGGATACATTTATTTCGGCATTCACTGGCTTTATCGAGCAAAACTTTTTCAATTTGTCAATTTCACTTTTGTGGACTTTAAATTTCGTAATCTCATTTGCACTGATTACCCTGGTGTTTGGGCTTATTTTTAAAGTGCTGCCCGATGCCCGCATCCGGTGGCGCGACGTATGGGTGGGTGCTATGTTTACAGCAGCACTCTTTGTGGCAGGCAAGTTTCTCATTGGCGTAATCATTGGCAACAGCACACTTACCTCTACCTATGGCGCTGCCGGGTCTATCGTTGTCATTTTGCTTTGGGTCTATTTCTCCACCATCATTCTGCTGCTGGGCGCCGAAATCACACAGGTGTATGCCCGCGAAGTGGGTCAGCATATCCAGCCTTCAAGCCATGCAGTAAGGATCAAAGAAAATCAGCAGGTAATAGATGAGAATAAAAATGAGGAGTGAATTTCGCGTAGGTGTTTCGTGTTTTTTGATAGGTTAAAATTCATAAATTTTACACCTTGAGAACTCCAGACCTGTTGATTGTTTTTCAGCATATTACAATTTCCTTATCGTAATTCATTTTGTCGCCAATACAAGTTTAATGACTGCGTGCTGGCGCTAATGGGAGGGGAGTCGGGATCGGGCGCTGCGCGCCCGATCCCGACTCCCCTCTTTTCACACCAATTCGTGTCATTCCTTCCTTCAGATTTTCTCCGCAAATCTGAAGGGAGGAATCTAAAAATCCACCAATAACTTTACGCTGGGTAAGGAGTTCTGACCTTATTAAACAGCACATCAAAATAGCAACCATTATCATGATTCGAAATGAAAATCAATTCCCGGCTTCGTTTAGCTCTCTCCCTTTATTTTTCTACTTTTGTGTTTTATAAAAAAAATCTAATACACATTATAATGAGTACCAAAATTACAGACATCGAACCCAGGGAGGTATGGAAATACTTTCTGGAGATTACCAAAATCCCGCGTCCTTCCAAGCAGGAAGGAAAGATAGCACAGTATCTTGTGGATTTTGCTAAAAAGCACAAGTTGGAACATGTTAAAGACGAAACCGGCAACGTGCTCATCCGTAAACCGGCCACCAAAGGTTACGAAAACCGCCAAGTCGTGGCACTGCAAAGCCACATGGACATGGTGTGCGAGAAAAATGCCGACAAACAGTTCGATTTTGATAAAGATGCCATTCAGGCCTACGTGGATGGCGAATGGGTAACCGCCGATGGCACTACCCTGGGCGCCGACGATGGCATTGGTATGGCCACAGAGCTTGCCATTCTCGCCGCCAATAATATCGAACACGGCGACATTGAATGCCTCTTTACCGTTGACGAAGAAACCGGCCTTACAGGAGCTTTTGGCTTAAAGCCCGACCTACTCAAAGCCAATATTCTGCTCAACCTCGATTCGGAAGACGATGGCCAGATTTTTATAGGCTGTGCCGGCGGTCGCGATACCATCGCCAAGATGTGGTTCAAAAAAGAACTGGTCCCCGATTATGCCATCCCTTTTAAGATAGCTGTGAAAGGGCTTAAAGGCGGTCACTCCGGCGACGACATCAACAAAGGGCTGGGCAATGCCAACAAAATCCTCAACCGCCTGCTACATTTAGCAACACAAACCTACGGTGTACGGCTCAATAGTTTTAATGGCGGCAACCTGCGCAATGCCATTGCCCGCGAAGCCGAGGCCATCGTTCTGGTGAATCGTGCGGGTAAGGATAAGTTTATTAAAATGGTGGACGATTTTGATAAGACCATAAAAAATGAGCTGCACACCACCGAACCCGATGTGTTGGTGCAAACCTTTGAGGTGGATCAGCCCTATTACGTTATCGACGAAAAGGCGCAGCGCCTGCTTATCCAGACGCTTTATGCCATGCCGCACGGCGTAACGGAGATGTCGCGCGACATTCCCAACTTTGTGCAGACTTCTACCAATCTGGCTTCTGTCAAAACTTACGACGATTATTTCTTTATCACCACCAGCCAGCGCAGCTCCGTGGCCAGCGCCCTTGACGATGTGGTAAATATGGTAGCCGCCCTATTAAAACTTGCCGGCGCCGAAGTAGAGCACACCGATGGCTACCCCGGCTGGAGCCCCAATCCTAAAAGCAATATTTTGCAGGTGTCAAAAAAATCGTACGAAAGGCTTTTCGATGAGGAGCCAAAAGTGCTGGCGGTACACGCCGGACTGGAGTGCGGCCTCATTGGCGAAACCTACCCAAAGATGGATATGATCAGCTACGGCCCCGAACTAAAAGGTGTGCACTCACCCGACGAAAAAATTCACATCAAATCGGTAGAGAAGTTCTGGGTTTGGACGCTCGACATCCTCAAAAATATTCCTGAAAAAACAGCACAGAAGTAGTGCAGGTGGGATATCTGAGGTTTGCGTTTTACAAATACAGGGGACACAATCGCGTCCCCTGTATTTGTTTTGATGCGATTACCTGCTGATTACTACCTTTCCGGTATTGTTTACACCGCCCACAATGAAAGAATAAAAATAGACACCAGGAGGTATTTGCCCGGTATCCCATATTAAGGCAAAAAATTTTGTTCATTTTCATGGGATAAAAAGTCATCCGATAAATATGCCCAAACAGTAAGCCATTCCGTTGAACTTTTGCACAACTGCATTAACAATTCATCGGATGACTGTTGTTCCTGAGACTTTCTATCGTCCGCAGGGCATAGAAATGTCATTATAATCAGAAAAACCGCCGGGAGTAATTCACCCCGGGTGACTTATGATGGAATGTTGACTTTACAACGCCTGGAGTGCATAGCAGGAAAGCCACAAAATTTACCCTATTTCTTTATGAGTTTTGTTGCTACAACTGTTAACTCATTTCGCAAAGTAATTATATACATTCCGGGGTTAAGGTTAAAAACATCCATTGTTAGCTTCCCTGTTTCTTTCTGTAATAATTGTTGTTGAAGTATTTGACCGTTTAGATTGTAAAGGGTAACCAGGGCATCCCTGTTGTAAATTACGTTAACCAGGTGATATGCAGGATTCGGAAATATCTTTATGGTTTCGGGAGCAGGCAATTCTTGTGTTCCGGTGTGCTTATATTCAATCCTTGTGATAAAAACATCTCCGCCAAAAGGTGTTGCTAATATTAATGTATCACCAAACAACTCAGGCGTATTGCCTCCTCCTATCTCACCGGTAACGTACAAAGCACTTGAATTATCCAGCGAAATTTTGTTGCGGGAGTATTTGCCGACCTGAATTAAATCGAGGAGTTGCCCGGATTTTGAAAACTGCATAATCTGTGCTGACCGGTCAGCGAGCGTAGTATCCTTCAATACGGTTTCGCCATCAAAATAACACGAGAGAAAAACGAAATCATTATCAACAATTATATCTGACGAATGGTCGTTTTCAAGACTACCATAAGTTTCTATCCATTGCAATTCCCCATCGAGGTCATAATTGGCAAGAAATACATCGAACGAGCCGTTCGAAACAATTGTATCGTTTCCAAAAAATGCATCTCCTCCAAAAATACCGGTTAAAAACAGTTTATCATCATTGTCAATAGTAATGGCCGATGCCCTTGCACCCCATTCGCCTCCTGCTTTTTGCAGCCACTGTTGTTCGCCTGAACTGTTGTATTTTACCAGGAAAATGTCCTGGTATCCCAATGAGGAAATGCTGGTTCCGGCAAAGTTTGCAGTGTCTTCAAATGAACCTGTAACATAAACATTATTATATTTATCCACTGCAATGGCCAGGGCTAGATCTTCTCCCGGGCCACCGGCCGGCTTAACCCACAGCACCTCACCTTCGTTATCCAATTTTGCCGTAAACAAATCGTAGTCTCCCTGCGAAATAATTTCCGTACCATTCACCACCATCGTATCCTGAAAAATTCCCGACAGATATAGGTTGTTTTTGCTGTCGGTGCAGAGGGTGTAGCCCTGATCTCGTGCCGAACCACCAAATTGTTTGATCAGGTTAATGGTCCCGTTTACATTCATATCTATTAAAAATATGTCATAGGAACCTGCCGAGATTAACATGGTATCAGCTAAATAGAGTGTGCCAGCAAAAAAACCTGTTGCATAAAGGTGGCCATTATGGTAAATGATGTCAGTACACCGGTCGTAACCACTACCGCCAAATTGCTTTACCCATATAAATTTACCCTCATTATCGAATTTTGAAACGTAAAAATCTAATGAGCCTTTTGAAATTAATACGATGTCTCCGAAAGAGCAGGTATCCGAAAACATGCCGGTAGCATATACAAAGCTTTCATCGGTAGTGATGGATGTTCCTGTAACGGAACTTGTGCTTTCGCTTTGCCACAACCAGTCGATGGATGAGGATTGCGCAAAAATTAAGTTACTTGCAAACAAGAGCATAAAGATCAGCATGTTTTTTTTCATCTTTTTTAATTTTTTGATAAATTTATTAATTATTATTCAATGATGATTTTCCCTGAATGATTTACGTAGTCCGACCCGAAAGTATAAAAATACACACCGGCATTAACATCGCGGGTATCCCAGACAACCTTATCCTCCGAATAGTAGAGTACTGGATTACTGATTTGCGTGCCCATGTTGTTAAAAATTTTAATATCCGCTGTTGATCCTTTTTCACTCTTAAATTCGAAGCATACATAATCACGGGCAGGGTTGGGGTAGGTGCGAATGCCTCTTGTGGCCGGTAGTTGTTCCTGTACGTTTACCGTAGTATCCTTTACCTCAAATACCCAGAAGTCTTTATCCTGGACATTACCGCCATGTGGTGTACAGGCTACATCGAAGGAAGGGCCGTAGTCGGTTTGGCCGGCGATGATAAAGTTGTTTTCGCTTATGTAGTGAATCCCAAACGAAGATTCTTCATTCCTGATTCCACCGAAACAGTGTTCCCAAAGCAACGCTCCATCACTACTTAGTCTTAACACCCATATATCACGATCATGTTCACTAATGGAGTGATTCCCGCTTACATCACCGTTGTTTGATTTGGTGTAACCTAATAATAGTATATCACTATTTTCCACTATAAGCAATTCTCCTAAACCATCAACACGACTTCCGCCCAGGCATTTCTGCCAAATAATATTTCCCTCAAAATCAAGCTTTACAATCCAAATATCCATACTGCCATGATTACCCGAAACATCCCCATCATTAGACATGGCATAACCTCCCATAATATAACCATCATCCACCTCTGCCAGTGCAGTTATACCTTCATCCTGACTACCGCCATAACAGCGATCCCACTCAATGTTAAGGCTGCTATCGAGTTTTACTAATACCGCTTCAGCACCATCAATACTGTGTGGAGTGCAGGTGAGATTGCCCCCATCAAAAAGTACGCCCGACAAACCAGCGAGAAAGCCACCATCGCTGGTCTGGATAAGGGCCTGGCCTACCTCCATGCCTGGAGTGCCCAGGGTAAAATCCCACTCCTTTTCGCCCTCGCTGTTCACCTTGATCATCCAGGCATCATAATACGCATAATAATTTGACACATCGCCGTCATTAGAGGCTGTCCATACCAGGGCTACAAGCCCGCCGTCCTCTGTTGTAATTCCGGTCCAAACCGTTTCATCACCATTACCACCGTAAATTTCTTCCCAGATAATATTGCCGACTGAGTCAATTTTTAGTACCCATAAATCCCATGAATCAGGGTAAGGGTCATCAAAAATATCCCCATCACTTGAATTAGATGCTCCCATAATATAATAGTTACCCTCGCCAGCTTCAAATATCCTGACACTGCCTTCTCCTTGACTACCACCATAGGTCTTTTCCCATAGTAAATCTCCAGTGTTACTAATTTTGACTAACCATATATCAGACATACCATTGAAATACGATATATCGCCATCAGATGATCGTGTGCTGCCAGTTATAAGATATGCGTTATCAAGTATCAATATATCAAATGGAGATTCCCAATCACTCCCACCGTAGCAGCTTTGCCAATCGATATTAAATGATTGTGAAAAAACGGCGGAACTACAAATAATTAAAAATAGTAGAGCTAAAAAGGAAATTTTCAGTGATAGAGAACTTATTATTTTCATAGTAATTGTGTTTTTAATTGATAGTTAAGAAATTAAAACTTTGAAAATGAAACCTGCCGTGGTCTGTAGGGTAAGTTAAGGAGGGTAAACTTTCCTGAAAAACCCGGCATGAAAAATTTCACTGGTTGCTTCCTTCTCTTCTCTTCTCTTCTCTTCTCTTCTCTTCTCTTCTCTTCTCTTCTC
>SABY01000260.1 GCA_009928785.1 Clostridia bacterium
TGTTACCGACAATTGCGGCATCGAAAGTCTGAGCGGAAATTACGAGCCGGGAACCTTTTTCCCCGTGGGATTAACAGATGTGGTTTATACCGCAACCGACATAGCCGGCAACCAAAGCTACGATGGCTTTACAGTTACGGTATTTGATACCGACCCGCCCGACGTCAGTTGCCCGGGTGATATGACGGTAAGCCAATCTTCACCGCCATTTACACTTAGCGGTGCAACACCCGAAGGAGGAACTTATGAAGGCTCCGGCGTATCCGGTGGCGTATTCTATCCTGCTGATGCCGGTGTTGGTTCGCATCAGATCAACTATTTATATTTGAATCCTTCGTCGGGATGCGCATATGGTTGCGCCTTTACCATTCATGTAACAGGTGGCGCTGCTCAAATAATACAAATTCCGGAGGGATGGAGCGGGATATCCTCTTTTATCCAACCCGAACCACCGCTGATCGATCTGGTGCTTTCTCCGATAATAGATCAATTGATCATGCTATACAACTTTGACGGTATGTTTTATCCCGGCCAAAATATAAATACGCTTGGCGAATGGGACGTACATTCGGGCTATGTTGTAAAAGTTACCGACGACGTGTTGCTCACCATTAATGGCGATGAAACGCCCGACAAAACAATATTTGTGAATGAAGGTTGGACGATTATTCCGGTGTTGAGTAGTAACCCAGTTTTTGCGGAAATGCTGTTTGGTGGGCTGGATCAACTGGTTATCGTAAAAGATGTAGCCGGCCCGGGAGTTTACTGGCCGCAGTTTGGTATCAATACCCTCGGCTTTGTTGAACCAGGCAAATCTTACTTTGTGTTGATGAATGCCCCGGCTACGATAAACTTTGGAACGGCTTCCACAAAATCGCATTATGACGGGAAACCTGCTGAGCTTATCAACTCACCGTGGAACGCCGTAGTGCCTGGCCCGGCCTCGCATGTTGTTGCATTCCGTTTGGTTGAAAATGTATTTCAAAATGGAGACATTATTGGCGGTTTCAATGCCGATGGCGCTTGCACAGGCCTGGTACAGCTTACCGATTCCAACGCACCCTTTGCCTTAACTGTTTTTGGCAACACGGCGTTTGCCCGCCTTACCAATGGCCTTGAGCCTGGCGAAGTAATTAGCTACAAGTTTTACCGCCCCTCAACTGGAGAAACCTTTGCGCTGGAAGTGCGCTACAACACAGCGATGAACACTGGCACATTTGAAAACAACGGACTGTCGGAGGTGAAGAGCGTGAAACTGGCACCCGTGAGCGTATCGGAACTTTCGCCGCTTAAAGTTTCCATTTATCCCAATCCCAACGACGGCACCTTTACCATAGATGGAAATGGTGAGCAGGTTGAGCTGGAGATTTTCGATGCTTTTGGCGAACAGGTCTATTCCTCAGACGCGATGCTACCCCACAAGGTTGATCTCAGCCAGCAGGCAGGCGGCGTTTATTTCATCAAACTAACAAGCACAAAAGGAGGCTATTATGGAAAAGTCATCATCAAATAACAACAAACAGAATTTTTTTAAAAATTTAATTTCAAAACAACAATTCAAAATTCATTCATTAAATATAGGAGATTATAAAATGAAAACAACTAAAACTACCGGACAATCAAGCATACAACTATTCTTTATTTTTCTGTTGTTGCTACTATTTTCAATCCCAACAATGGCACAAAATCGGGCGCAGAGTGATTTTACTTTTGTAAATAATACCGGTGAAAAAGCTACTGACCTGCACATTAAATTCAAAAATGCTGCTACAAAAATTGCAGATCCTCAGAACCCTGCCGACTACACATACCAGGAACCACACGGAACCTTTAAAAATGGGGCTGGTTCTGGAAGCAACAATTGGGATCTTGCAGCAGGCGGCAATGGATTAGGAGTTGCGAATGGGGCTTCGGTTACATTATACTGGTCAACAACTGGTAGTGCTGCAGAGGTTGAAAGTTATAAGTGGACTAACGACAATAACCTGGATCCCAAGACTGGTGTCATAGCAGTAAATGGGAATAGAAGTGGGTGGATTCAGTGTTCATCAGTTCAACCATCAGCCGGAGATGGGTTTATTGAATTAGCTATTGCTAACGAAACCTTTACTTTTAGCTATCCCCCAGGTCTATCGGGTGCAGATATGGCCATCGCTATTTCCAATTTTATTGAAGCTGATATTGAATATTTGCATGTATCTTCTTTAGAGGATAATACAGTAATGTTCTATGCTTCATATTTGAGTGAACCAATAGATAATTTTACGTGTAATATTAACCAGGATTCTTCAATGACTACTGAATTTAAATACCTGCCCGAAGTAATCCCAACCCTATCCGAATGGGGCGTGATCATCCTTTTGCTTTTGGTGGTAGCTGTGGGTATGGTGTTTCTGTATCAACGCCAACC
>SABY01000120.1 GCA_009928785.1 Clostridia bacterium
CAGCGCTCGACGAGCAACTGCAGCAAGTAACGCTTACGCTACAAGCTGCGCCGTTCAATCCGTGTAATGTTGCAGCCGCCGACCAAAAACAGCTCACCATCACCCCCGATTGTCAGGATGCTATTGCCAATGCGGGTGCCGACCTTACCGTTTGCTACAGCGGTGCCATTGCGCTTAACGCAACAGCTCAAAACCAAACAAGCATTTTGTGGAACACCAGCGGCGATGGTACTTTTGATGCCAATACAAATAGCAATGCTAACTATTTCCCCGGCACCGCCGACCGCGCCAATGGCAATGTTCAGCTTTGTATTACAGCTTTCGCTAATGGCGAATGCAGCGATGCTACCGACTGCCTTACGCTCACTTTTAGCAATCCCCCGGTTGTAAACGCCGGAGCAGATATTACAACATGCGCTACCAGCTCCTTTGTTACGCTGAATGGTCAGGCGCAAAACTATCAGTCGTTCCAGTGGACGACGCTTGGAACGGGCTATTTTATGCCACCAACCAGCCGCACGCCCAAATACTTCCCAAGCGGACTGGATAAACTGCAGGGCGAGGTAAAGCTTATTTTCAAAGCCACCAATGCTACTTGTGGCGTTACACGCGACACACTCACCGTCACCATCAACAATCCGCCGGTAGTGTATGCCGGCACCAATGCTACCATTTGCGCAAGCGAGCCATTTATTAATAGCAATGCTACCGCTGTGGATTTTTCGGAATTGCTATGGACAACCAGTGGCGACGGCACTTTTGATAATGCTTCGATGCTTCATGCCACCTATTACGCCGGAACCAATGATATGATGGGGGGGTCGGTAACGTTAACTCTTGCGGCTGCCGGAGAGGCAGGTTGCCAGCAGGCACAAAGCAGCTTTATCCTTACATTTATTCCGTTGGCTTACGCCAATGCCGGTGAGGATTTTATCATTTGCGCCACGCAAAACGCCTCGCTTGCCGGCCAGGCTGCCGATTATGAAAGTCTGCTTTGGGAAACCTCAGGCGATGGAACCTTTGCCAATGCTGAAGTTTTAAGCACCACCTACTTCCCCGGAGCCGGAGACCTTGCTCTTGGACACACAGAAATTAGCCTCACGGCCAACGCCTTTGGCAATTGTGGCAGCGCTGTCAGCGAATTACAAATTAATATTCAACCTGTTCCTGAGGTAGATGCTGGAAATGATCAGCAAATTTGTGCGGGTAATCTGGTACAACTTTCGGCTACAGCCGCCAATTACGCCAGCATAATTTGGAGCACCAATGGCGACGGTAGTTTTAATAATACATCGGCGCTTAACGCGATTTATACACCCGGAACAGCAGACATTATTTACGGAAGCGTCGGGCTTTGTCTTACAGCAAATGGCTTGATGGGTTGCCCCGAAAGCATCAGTTGCACTTCTATAGAGATAAAACCAAATCCTTTAGCCAATGCCGGTGAGGATGCAGTTGCCATTACCGGACAGCAATATTTTATAAACGATGCTACTGCGCAATACCAATCGGCAGTAGTGTGGACCACCAGTGGCAGTGGCGTTTTTGGAAATGCCAATGCGCTTAGCACCACCTATACGCCATCAGCGCTCGACGAGCAACTGCAGCAAGTAACGCTTACGCTGCAAGCTGCGCCGCTCAATCCGTGTAATGTTGCAGCCGCCGACCAAAAACAGCTCACCATCACCCCCGATTGTCAGGATGCTATTGCCAATGCAGGTGCCGACCTTACCGTTTGCTACAGCGGCGCCATTGCGCTTAACGCAACAGCTCAAAACCAAACAAGCATTTTGTGGAACACCAGCGGCGATGGTACTTTTGATGCAAATACAAATAGCAATGCTAACTATTTCCCCGGCACCGCCGACCGCGCCAATGGCAATGTTCAGCTTTGTATTACAGCTTTCGCCGGTGGTTTATGTAATGACGCATCCGATTGCCTGGAGATCGTTTTTGGGGATTTACCCGTGATCAATGCCGGAGATGATGCAACGGCATGTATCACCGAAGATTTTATTCCATTGACAGGCACTGTTGTTAATGGTGTTGTGTACCAATGGACGACCACCGGACAAGGATTTTTCGCTCCGGCCAATCAATTGGTTACAAAGTATTTCATTAGTTTTTACGATAAGTTTAACGGCTACGTCGATTTGGTTCTCGCCGCTACTAACAGTCCTTGCGAAACGGTGTATGATACACTGCGTGTAACTTTCCATGCCGAGCCTATCGTGTATGCCGGCGAGGATGCAACAATTTGTGGCAATGAGGAGTACATGCTTTTTGAAGCGTTTGCTGCCGAATACCAAAGCCTGCAATGGATCACGGCTGGTGACGGCACTTTTGAAGATGCCGGCGCACTCAACACTGTTTATTATCCGGGAGCTAACGATGTTGTTGACGAAGAGGTCGAGCTGCAGTTGGTAGCAAATCCTCTGGAGGGATGTTTACAGCAAGCGAGTTCCTTTGTGCTTACGCTTATTCCGTCGGCTTACGCCAATGCCGGAAACGATTTGACCATTTGCGAAACAGGAACGGCCACTCTTTTAGGTCAGGCGGCTGATTACGAAAGCTTGTTGTGGGAAACCAGCGGCGACGGCATTTTTACTAATGCTTTTACACCCAACACTACCTATATGCCCGGAGCCGGAGATATGGCTCTCGGTGAGGTAGTAGTAAGCCTTACCGCATTTTCATCGGGTAATTGCGGCGACGCTGTAAACGAATTAATAATTAAGATCCTACCTGTACCCACCGCCAATGCCGGCGATGACATGCAGATTTGTGCCGGCGATGTGGTGCAATTATCGGCTACAGCCGCCAATTACGCAACCATAATCTGGAGCACCAATGGCGACGGCGTTTTTGATAATCCTTCGGCGCTTAACGCAAATTACACACCCGGTGCCGCCGACCTACAGAATAACAATGCAGTGTTGTGCCTTACTGCTGCCTCTGCTGCTGCCTGCACCAATGCAACATCGTGCATCGAAGTGATAATTCAGCAAAGCCCGACAGCCAATGCCGGAGCCGATGCTGTAATTTGTCAAAATCAAATCGTTCAGTTGTCAGCGTCTGCTGCCCATAATATTGGAGCGATGTGGAGCACAGCAGGCGACGGGTCATTTAGTAATGCTGCGCTGCCCAATGCTATTTATACCCCCGGCACTAACGACATCGGCCAGGGAAGCGTTGTGCTTACATTCACAGCTTTTGCTGGTGGCGTATGCGCGGATGCAATGGACGAAATGTTGTTGACAATTCAACCGGCACCGAGTATCTATGCGGGAACAGATTTCACCATTTGCGAAAGCACTTTTGCGCAATTAAGTGCCACCGGAATAAATTACAATACGCTGCTCTGGAGTACTGCCGGCGACGGAACCTTTGATAATGCCGCCCTATCACAGGCAACCTATTTCCCCGGAAGTCAGGATAAAATTGTTGGTTTTGCTAATCTCACCATTACCGTGCAGGGAATTTCGCCATGTATTCAGGTTGCCGATGGGTTAACGGTTACCTTCCAATCCAGTCCTGTAGTATCGGTGATGGATGATGTTGCCATTTGCCCGGATCAAATCATAACTGTTGAAGCAGCAGGAGCTAATTATCAATCGGTACTTTGGAGCACCGATGGCGACGGTACCTTTGCAACACCGCAGGCACTAAGTTCGGAATATTTCCCGGGAGCCAACGACGTGGTAGCGGGAGGGGCAGATTTATGTATTACGGCCACCGGACTTTACGGCTGCGCTGAGGCCGAGGCATGTTTGCATCTCCAATTTATCGGCTTGCCCTCAGTAAATTCCGGAAATGATGTTTCGATTTGCAACACAGCAATTGCAACGTTATCGGCGCAAGCCAGCAACTACGAAATGCTGCAGTGGATGACGGACGGCGACGGAACTTTCTCCGCAGCATCGGCACTCATTACTACTTACAGCCCTGGTATTAACGATATTGCCGAAGGAAGCGTAAAGGTTTGTCTGAATGCTTTTGCAGCAAATGATTGTGGCCAGTCGCAGGATTGCCTGATCATAACTCTGCAAACTCCTCCAACGGTGGATGCGGGAATCGATCAGACACTTTGCATGAATCAAAATGCTGTGATTGCGGGAACTTCCGCCAACGCCTCCTCTGTGCTTTGGTCAACGATGGGAGATGGTACTTTTGCAAATTCATCTGCACCATCTACCACCTACTATCCGGGAGCCACCGATTTGGTAAATTTGAGTGCAGAGCTATGCCTTACAGCTCAGAGCGGCGGCAGTTGTGAGCCTGTAACCGATTGCCTGGTTATTAATTTCCAGCCGGGACCTACGGCATTTGCCGGAAATGATGTAACGGTATGTGCCAATCAGAATATTCCGCTGCAGGCAGTTGCAACCGGGTATTCATCTGTATTTTGGAATACCGGCGGCACGGGAAGTTTCAGCAACCCACAGGTGCTTAATCCTACTTATTTCCCAAGTCAGGCTGATAAAAATAATGGTTTCGTGCAGCTTAGCATAAAAGCTTATGGCTCCAACGGTTGCGGCTTCGTTACTGATGTAATTGCCATCACGATAGTTCCGGTTCCTGTGGCCAATGCCGGTGCTGATGCGACCACTTGCCAAACTACTCCATATATTTTGAATGGATCAGCGCAAAATACCATCGCCACGCAATGGACAACCAACGGTGATGGTACTTTTGACGACCCCACGGCATTAGCCACTGTCTATACACCAGGCACCAATGATGTTGTGGTTGGTTATGTTAATCTTTGTCTGCAAGCTATGGGTCAATCGCCGTGCATTGCCACCAACGATTGCATGAAACTTACCATTATGAAATCACCTACCGCCAATGCTGGTGCAGATATAGTGATTTGCGCAGGCAATGAGGCTGCATTGCAAGGGCAGGCCACCAACCAACTTTCGGTATTGTGGAGCACCAGCGGTGATGGTACGTTCGCTAATGCCAATGTTTTATCAACCACATACTTCCCGGGTGCTACCGACATAAGCAACGGCGGAGCTGAGCTTTGTCTCACAGCTTTTGGCAAAGCAAATTGTGTGGCGGTTTCTGAATGTCTTTCACTTTCTATTGTCCCGGTTCCGGTGGCTTATGCCGGAATGGATGCAACCATCGAGCAGGGGCAAAGTCATCAGTTGCAGCAGGCAGCCGCCCAAAACTACAGCCAGATACTCTGGCATACCTCCGGAACGGGTGTATTTACTAACATACACGATGTTAACGCCACTTACACTCCAAGTAATTACGATGTGGGACAAGGCAGTGCAGTGCTTAAGATGGAAGCGATGCCTGAAAATCCATGCGTGGTTTCGGTAGCCGATGACATGACACTCTCGATTACGGCCACCACATGCATAGATGCGGAAGCGGATGCAGGTAACGATTTGACCATTTGCACAGGCACAAATGTTTTGATAGAAAATGCAGAAATATATTTTGCCGAAACGGTTTTGTGGAGCACCAGTGGGGATGGTACCTTTGATGATGCTTCATTGGAAAACCCGGTTTATTTCCCTGGAACGGCTGATAATACCAGCGGTAAAGTAACCTTATGCGTGCAGGCATTTGCAGCTCCTCCCTGCCTGGATGCTGCCGATTGCGTGGAGCTTACCATTCTGCAAAACGCTGTAGCTTATGCCGGTGGCGACAATTCCATTCCACAGAATACACCTTACCAAATTACCGACACATGGGCCGAAAATTCCTCCATGATTTTGTGGTTCACCACCAATGGAATGGGCTTTTTCGAAAATCCCACTTCTATAAATCCCACCTATATCCCATCGCCTTACGACATTTATCAGGATACCATTCATTTGGCAATGGCGGTGATGTCGATAAATCCATGCGTTATGGACTATGCAGACGAGATGGCACTCTTCTTCACCGAAACAGGCGGAGATGCGCAAGCTGATGCCGGTGCAAACATTACGCGCTGCGGAAACGACAGCATAGTTGCGTTGTCAGGTTCGGCCAGCGGATATAAAGCGCTGCAATGGACTACCAGTGGAGATGGCACTTTCGATCATCCCAATGCTGCTGTTGGTAATTACAAATTAGGCGCTGCCGACCGCGATGCTAATGAGATTACGCTGTATCTCCAGGCTATAGCTTTCGAGGAATATGCCTGGGCCATCGACAGCCTTATAATTACTAAAGCCGTTGCGCCTGTTGCTTTTGCTGGTGCCGATCAAACAATTTGCGAAGGAGCCGTTGTGGAAACATCTTTGGCTTTCGCCGAAAATTATGCAAATGTAGTTTGGACTACCAGTGGCGACGGCACTTTTGATAATGCCGCTTCTATAATCACTATTTACACTCCCGGAGTGGGTGACGCAGCAAACGCACAGGTAGAGCTTACGCTAACAGCCTCCGCTTTGGCTCCTTGTACAAATATCATTAGCAGCAGCTTTGTGTTAACCATCAATCCATTACCAACCTTCCTGACTGATCTCAGCGATACCTATGTAATCCTTGGCGAAAGCATAGTGCTAAATATGGATGTCGAAAATGCAACAGGATACCAATGGTATGGCCCGGCAGGAATGATAGCAGGCGCTGAAATGCCGGAGCTGTTTATTGCTCAGGCTGCTGCCGAAGACGAAGGATATTACTATTTTGAGGTTTTCAATGCGTGCGGCACTGTAACCAGCAACATGATGTATCTGCAGGTGTATGACCAGCAAATAGTGATGATTCCGGCCGGATGGAGCGGATTATCCTCATGGATTGTTCCCGGCAACCCAAACCTCGAAGACATCTTTGCGCCTTATCAAAACACTTTCATTATTGCGCGCAACTTTAGCGGGATGTATTATCCGGGTGCCAACATCAACACACTCAACTTCTGGAATCCGCAAATGGGCTATACCATTAACTTTAATGATGATGTAATTTTTGCCCTGGCGGGTGACGAAAACACCAACCGGACAATAACGATGGCTACCGGATGGAACTATCTCCCGGTGATCAGCAGTTGCCCGGTGAATGTTGCCGATTTCTTTGCCACCGTCGTAACGAAGGTTCAGATGATAAAGGAAATTGCCGGATCAGGTATTTATTGGCCTGCCGCCGGAGTGAACACGCTTGGCGAGTTGCAGCCGGGCAGAGCCTATCAACTGAAGGCTTTAGAGCCGTTCAGCATCACTTTTGAATCATGCGCTGAAATGAAATCGTCAGGTGGTGCAGCGCATCTGCAACCGAAATATGACACTCCCTGGAACGATGTCCATTATTCGCCGGCTTCACACAGCATAGCTATCCACAACGATCTGGCTGCCATGCTTCAGCCCGGCGACATCCTGAGTGCCTTTACTACTTCCGGAGTATGCGCAGGAGCGCAACAGATTACCGATTTCGGGAATGCTATTGTGCTGTTTGCTGATGATGAGCTTACTGCCGGAGTAGATGGATTTGCCGAAAATGAAACCATCCGGTTTGAAGTAGTTCGCCCGGCAACCGGTGAACAATTTGTTTTGGAAGTTGCGTATGATCAGGCTTACGCTTGCCATGACGGACAGTTCGTTTCGGGTGGTGTGTCAGCGATCAACAAATCTTCGGCAACGGCTATCACCACACTTGACGAAGTAGTTGTGGTTTCTGTTTATCCTAATCCAACCTCAGGAATGGTGTATGTTTCGGGTGTAAAAAGCGATATGCAAATTGAATTCCGCAACGTTAGCGGGCAGGTACTGCAAACCATCCCTTGTCGATTCGATGATGGTGAAAATCGCGTTGCAGTGGATGTATCCTCTTTTGCTTCCGGGGTTATTTACATGCGCATTTACAACAGCTCGCAGGTAATCCACCACAAGCTGATAGTGAAGTAACTCTTTTCTGATTCTTATATAAAACCCGGGGCGTGCTCCGGGTTTTTTTGTGTGGGAAGCCAGGGTTTTTGGGCTGGCGGCTTTGGGTAGGTTTTGGCAGCTTCTTTTGTCAGTTTCTGTAGCTTCAGTTTAACTGCCTTAAAGTCGTTAACGACTTTAAGGTAGTTAGCTTACTGCGCAACCCCACCCCTACAAAACTAAAAACCCTCAATTAAAAGCAGCCAGCCACCCGGCAAATCGCAAAGCATTCACACTTTTATTTATTTTCTACAAATAAGGTAATAAGGATTGGTGGCTGGGAGCCTGATTTTCTACTAAGGTCGAAAAATTACAGATAAAGTTTTTCTTGCAAAGGAAGAAACCCGTTTATTGATCCCGCATGAAACCGATTTTTATTACAAAACTTCATCATTTTGCCCAAAGTTTTTTCTTTTTACTATGGGAGTTTGTGTATGGGTTTTTATGCCGGCAGTTTCCAACATCCTGCGGTGCCTTTTGGCATCTTCTTTTAACTTCGGGTATCTTCTTGTAGCTTCCGCGCACCGGAGCGAATGGTCACTTGCAGGGAGAGTTCCGTATCAGGCAAAATGTTGCCATCGCCATCACGGATTACGGTTTGGTAATTGATACCCGCAGGGGCTTGCGCCATGGTGGCCAGCCCCAGGATGATTGCTGTGAAAAGAAGCGTAATTTTTTTCATAAGGTTTAAAATTTGATGGTTAATGAAAATGTGTGTTGTTAAAATGTGATTTCAAAAATGACTTCTGTAAGGTTTATTTTTTGCCAGCGGCTTCTAACATCCTGCGATAGCCTCTTGCGACTTCTTGTAACTTCCGGTACATTCTGGTACCTTCTGGTAACGACCTTAAAGTCGTCAACGACTTTAAGGTCGTTATCCGGCTAAAGTGCCCCCACACCCACAAAACTAAAAACCTCCTATTAAAAGCAGTTTTAGCACACTGGCAAGCATGGCAACGCCCTGTTCTGTAAAGGCAAAAGGCATGTAGCGTGTGCCTCCGCGTTTTGAGGTCGCAAATTGCGTCCTCAAACCATCTAACTCCGCTTTGGTCAGTTCAAACATAAAATCCGGCAGGAAACGGCCAATGTTCCGCCTAACCGCTTCTTTAAGCCGCTTGGTTTCGGTTTCGTACAGGTCAGCCAGATCAAAATCCAGCATCACCTTCTCATCCCTTACCTGATAAATTTTTTGCTGTATCTGCTGTAATTCCATCACATATTGCTATTGCACCACCACCTTCTTCATCCCTAAAAGGCCATCATCCATCAACTTTAAAAAATAAATGCCTTTGGGATTGCCCGAAAGATTGATGCTAAAAACCGATCCGGCATTTTGTGCTCCGGGTCTTACATCTTTAATGATACTCCCACGCATGTCGGTGATTTGAACTTGCATATCCTCCGGCCAAACATTCATGCTCAGATTGAAAATACCATGCGATGGATTGGGATAAACTTCAAATTTGATTGATAAATTTTCTGAAATTCCCAACGGTTGCAATTTCAGGCTTTGCACCGCCGAAAGCCCATGTGTGGCGAATTGCCCTCTGTTCGGCAGCGAGGGATCAAAAGTTACTTCGAGAGCAAACTCCTGATCTTGTTCAGGTCGGTAAACTTTAAATTGCAGCATTTCGCCGTTATCAAAACCGTCATTTGCTACCATGATTTCATCGTTGGCAAAAACGGTGATGGCGGTGTTGGTGTTTTGATTTGTAATTTCCATTCTTCCGGCACACAGGCCATCGGGTGTAAAAGCTCCGATAACATCGCCGGGCAAAATACCCGAACCGGCAAGGACTTTGGCAGGAAAGGCCACGATGTGCGATGAAGCTGTGTAATGCAGATCGTTCCAGGGGGTGGTGTTAACAGCTTTTTGAAGAGGATGCTTGTTGGAAGCTGATTTTGTACAAGTGGGGAAAGTAACAGAACCCATATCTGCGACAGCAACAAAATAGGCTTTGCCGGGAGTGAGATTTCCAAGCGTGTTGATGCCATAAGTCGGCCAGTAGAGGTGGGTGCCGGCAACTTCCTTCACAATTCGTAATGATGGAACTCCTGCAAAGAGATTTTCAACATTCACATCGCAGGCACTCAGCACCGGCAAAATGTTCCAGCCCTGGGCAAGTTCAACAGCAGGGTTTTGAATTTTTGATCCAGTGATTGTCAGCTCAAAATCCGTTTCAGCTTTGATCTTGTAGCCGGTTTCGATATTCCAGTTGCCGATGGTGTTGATGCTTTGCGCCGGATAATAAAACCCTTCCATCGAAGCCAGAATAATCAAATCGTTCTGGTGATTGGTGAAAATAGCCTCCACACCTTTGTTCAAAGGATTGAGATAGCTTGAAATACCGCTCCAGCCCATCGGGATGCTCATGATTTGCTGAAGGTAAAAGTTATAGGGCTGTTGAAAGCCCTGGGTGAGGACAACATTGCCGCCGGCGAAAGTTTCGATAACAGGCTCACCAACAGTGAAACTTAGCGAGATGGTTTCGCCCTCGAAAAAGCCACCGGAGGAGGCAATGACTTGTTGTGCTTGGGCCTGAAAAGAAAAAGCTGCGCAGGCCATTGCGATTGCAATAAAAAAGAAATTTTTCATAGACGTTTGGGATTGAGGTGGGTAAATAAATGAACTTCCAAAATTAGGAAAATATCTTTTGTGTCTATGACAGATTCCAAAAAAATAATCAGCGTCTGCGAAAAACCCGAAACGCTTTGATGTTTTTATCATCATAGCTTTAGAGCATCACAACCTTTTAGCAACTTCAATTATCTATAAAACCGCCAAAAAGAAAGTACACCGAAATACAAACAAGCATTGGGTTTTTAAACAAATCCCGCTTACACCACCTCCGCCACCACAAAGGTGCTTCCGCCGATAAAGATCAGATCGTCGGGATGTGCCTGCAGCCGTGCGGCCTGCAATGCGGCGGCAACGGTGGGGTAGGTCGATCCATTGAGCTGCCACTGCGCAGCAACCTGGGCCAGTTCCCCGGAGGGTAAGGCACGTGGAATATTGGCTTTGCAGAAATAATAATGGGCAGCTTTGGGCAGCAGCGCCATCATGGCATCCAGATTTTTATCATTTACCACCCCAATAATCATGTGAAGCTCACGATAAGGCGTTTTGTTAATATTATCCATAACCATTTGCAAACCATGCGCATTGTGGCCGCTGTCGGCAATGGTGAGTGGCTGTGTGGAAAGAACCTGCCACCGGCCGCGAATACCTGTATTGGCAACCACCTTTTCGATGCCGGCAGCTATATTTTCTTTAGAAATTTTAAATCGCGTATTTTCAAGCTGACGAATGGCTTCGAGGGCGGTGCGTAGGTTTTTGTGTTGATAGCTTCCTTGCAGCGGAAGATGGGTGGTGAGAAAAGGTTTATTTTTAAAAAGAATATTTACCTGCTGCTGATTGTCGGAGGTAATATTCCAGTTTTGGTCGGCAAAGGTGATGGGAGCTGCGTGGTCGTGGGCAATATTTTCAAAAACCGCTTTTATTTCCTGCTGCGTTTCGCCAATCACCACCGGAACCCTTTGCTTGATGATGCCTGCTTTTTCTACAGCAATTTTTGCCAATGTGTCGCCCAAAAATTGGGTGTGATCCAGCCCGATGTTGGTGATTACCGATACCAATGGCGTGATTACATTAGTCGAATCCAGCCTTCCGCCCATACCAACCTCCACCACGGCGATATCCACCTGTTCGTCAGCAAAGTAGCGGAAGGCCATTCCTACCGTCATTTCAAAAAATGAAAGTTCTATTTCCTCGAGCATGGGCCGGTATTGATCGATAAAGGCTACCACCCTTTCTTCGGAAATTTCTTGCCCATTAATCCTGATACGTTCCCTGAAATCTTTGTAATGCGGTGAAGTATAAAGCCCTGTCTTAAAACCGGCTTCCTGAAGTATGCTGGCCACAAGATTGCTCACAGAACCTTTGCCATTGGTGCCGGCAACATGCACGGCCGCAAAATTCCGTTCAGGATTGCCCAGGTTGCGGCAAAGTGTAATGGTATTATCCAGATCGGCTTTATAAGCAGCGCCGCCAATACGCTGGTACATGGGCAGGCGCGTAAACAAATATTCGAGTGTTTCGGCGTAAGTCATCATCAAGTTGCAAGGTTTATCAGCGCGCAAAAGTAGGAAAACATAATTCCAAAAAACAAGAATGCGAAACCACCAAATTTACTCTCCACGAATTTTCGCTAATAAAGCGAATTAGCGCTAATTCTTTTTTTGCGTGAATTAGCATCATTCGCGTGAATTAGCGGATTTTTCTACTGTCCGCGAATTTTCGCTAATAAAACGAATTTTCACTAATTCCTTTTTTGTGTGAATTAGCATCATTCGCGTGAATTAGCGGATTTTTCTACTCTCCGCGAATTTTCGCCAATAAAACGAATTTTCGCTAATTCCTTTTTTGTGTGAATTAGCATCATTCGCGTGAATTAGCGGATTTTTCTACTGTCC
>SABY01000121.1 GCA_009928785.1 Clostridia bacterium
CTACGTCATCACCTCTTCGGCCAATCCCGGAGCAGAATTTGATGGCAGCAACGCCCGCTTGTTTGAAACCATTTTCGTAGAAGAACCAGCGTTTTTGGGAGGGGAGAAGTAGGCAGCCAGCAGGCGGCAGTTCTCAGTAGGCAGGTGGCAGTTCTCAGTAGGCAGTCCACAGTTCTCAGTAGGCAGTCTACAGTTCTCAGTAGGCAGTTCTCAGTTCTCAGTCCGGAGCCGGCAATTCTTAGCTGGCACTCGACATAAAGGGATGACGTTCCAGCGAGGGATGCCATCCCTTTCTTATTTCGCTACTGTCCGCGCACGCTGCGCCCTGCAAAAACGGATGAGATGTCGGTGTAAATCCATTCTTAATGAAATAGTTTTAAATTTGTCGGGTAATTAAAATTTACCTTTGCAAAAAGTTTATTGCCATGAATGCAGCAGAGATTAAAATGGACCTATTTAGAAAACTTGACTCTCTTACAGGAAAAAGATTGGAAGAGGCGTACGGAGTGCTCTTGAATTACAACAATGGAATGAGTGAGATTGATGAGTGGCACAACCTGACAACTGAACAACAAACTGCAATTCTTCTCGGTATAGAGCAATTAGACCATGGACAAGGAAGCAGTCATGATGAAGTAATGACTATTTTTAGAAAACGATTTGCAAATGAATAGAGAAATCATTTGGTCTCCCGCTGCAGAAAAAGACTTTGAATCTATACTTGAATATTTACAACACAAATGGAGTAATCGAATTTCGAGAAGATTTATCAATAAAGTTGATGACAACATTGAATTGATTCTTGAAGACCCTAAAATCTTTCCTGTGATTAATAAAGAATTGGGAATTCGAAAAGCGTTATAACCAAACAGATACTAATGCCCGAACAGCAAAACATAGAATACAAACAAAGCTGGCACGATGACTACTTGAAATGGGTTTGCGGTTTTGCCAACGCGCAAGGTGGCGTTATTTTTATCGGTAAAGATGATAATGGGAATGTTGTGGGTATTACCGATTACAAAAGATTGATGGACGACATTCCTAACAAAATCAGAAATTCCATAGGAATAATGGTTGAAGTTAACCTTCATGAAGAAGAAGGAATGCGTTTTATAGAAATAGTGACACATCCTTACACAGTTCCTATCTCGTTGAGAGGCAGGTATTATTACCGCTGTGGAAGCACCAAACAAGAATTGACAGGAGCGTCATTAAATGAATTTCTGCTAAAGAAATCGGGCAAAACCTGGGATGATGTGGTAGAATCACGAGCCAGTTTTGATGATATTGATGAAAAGACAGTTAGTATATTTCTAAAAGCGTCTGAAAACGCTGGTCGTTTACCCGAAAATGAAAGTTTAGCTTTGCCTGACTTATTTGAAAAACTTCGGTTAACCGAAAACGGACAACTGAAACGGTCTGCTTTAGTTATATTCGGTAAAGACCCGGGAAAATTTTATCCAAATACTTTTGTAAAAATTGGTCGTTTCGGAAAAGATGATGCAGATATCAAATTTCAGGAAACTGAAGAAGGAAATATAATTCAACTACTTCAAGCCGTTTTGCATCAACTCAACCAGAAATTCCTTACAAGAACAATAGAATTTGAAGGAATGCACCGTATTGAAAAAGGCGAATATCCTATTGCTGCCATTCGCGAAATGTTGCTAAATGCTCTGGTACATCGCAATTTCATGGGTTCTTCGATTCAAATTCGTGTGTATGACGATAAGATAAGCATTTGGAACGAAGGTTCTTTGCCCGCTGGGTTGACTTTAGATGCGTTAAAGCGGTCTCATTCCTCACGTCCACGCAACCCAATTATTGCAGATGTTTGTTTTAAAGGTGGCTACATTGATGCCTGGGGTAGAGGAACAATTAAGATAATTGACACTTGTAAGCAAGCAGAACTTCCCGAACCGGAAATGAAAGAATTGGACGGTGGTTTCATTATTACACTATTCAAAGATAATTTAACATCCGAGCAACTAACCAAACTTGGACTGAATGGCAGGCAAATAAAAGCAGTTTTATTTGTAAAAGAAAAAGGAAAAATTACCAATAGTGAATACCAAATACTTAATGAAATTTCCGATAGAACGGCTTTAAGAGACATAGATGAATTAACCCAAAAGGGCATTCTCATTAAAGAAGGAGAGAAAAAAGGAACATATTATAAGTTGGATGTTGGCGGGTAAATGGCGGATATAAATATGGTATGGCGGATAAATGTCGGATAAATCTTAATACTGGAATTCTGCCCCGCCGCTTCCTGAGTTTACATCCCTGATTATCTTTTCGCTATGCACCGCGCACGCTGCGCCCTGCAAAAACGAATAGGATGAAGTTTTAAATCCGTTCTGACTGAAATAGTTTTAAATTTGTCGGGCAATTAAATTTTTGTAGCAAATGAAGGCTCCTGTAATTACATTGGCTAACGATACTTACCGCAGCAAATCTTTGGTGCGGCTTAATAATCCAGCAACATCACACTGGTTACGGAATTATGCCACACATCTGCATAAATCGGCAACGCGTTACGAACTTCTGTGGCACAAAAGCAGCAACACCGCCGAAACTTACCCCGTAGGAAACTATAACCTCATCTGGCAGCTTTCAACAACAACTGATTTTTCCATCGGGGTGAACACCCATGTGGCCGATAAAATCCTGCAAAAAATAAAATCTCCCTTCGGTGATTTGCAAAAAAGTTTAATTTTGAAGCCTTTAAAAAAAGAAAAATTATGACAGAAAGCAATGAATTAAAAAACAGTAGAAACTGTACAATACACGCCAAATGCGAAAGCAATAGTACAGTTTTACTTTACATACAAGGGAGTTAGCAACAATTATAGAACCAACAATATGACAAACACTGATATAATTATTTTATTCAAAGTAAGAAATTTACTTTTGGTTCTTCTGACATTTCAATTCTCAGCATGCACAGGACAAGTGAAAGAAAAAACCGTTACTGATTCAAAAGAAAATCAAGTAAACACCCAACCACTCATTTTAAAACAAAGCACGACCTTTCCTCAAATTCACACCAACTTAAATGGAATGGTAAGAGAGTTTGTAAGGACAATATATCAGGATAAAAAAGGGAACTATTGGTTTGGAACAAATGGAGATGGAATTATACGCTATAATGGACAAATACTTGAAAGAATCACCATTGCTGAAATCAGTCCAAATTACAGGGTTTTAGAGATTGTAGAAGATAAAGTAGGTAATATTTGGTTTGGAACATCAGAAGGACTTATAAAATACGATGGTGTTAAATTTAAAACATTTTCATTCAAAGAAGGACTGCCAGGCGTGAATGCGGAAATTTGGGGTTTAACAATTGATAAAAACGGACTTATTTGGGTTGGGGCGATAGGAGGAGTTTGTCATTTTAACGGTGAAAAGTTTATACCTTTTTCGTTGCCAGTTTCAAAAGTCGAAAATGCAAAACCAATGCTATCTGACAAATTGGTTTTTAAAATTATAGAAGATAAGAACGGAAATATGTGGTTTGCCACAGATGGAAATGGAATATTCAAATATAACAACAAGAAGTTTACTCATTTAACAAACAAAAACGGACTTGTCGATAATAATACAGCTGATATTTTAGAAGACAGTAAAGGAAATATTTGGATTGGAACTTTTTATGGTGGTGTGAGCAAGTTTGATGGTAAAACTTACACGAACTTCACTAAGGATGGAATTATTGCAGGTGAAGAAACTTACAATTTTTATGAAGACAGCCAAGGGAATATTTGGTTTACTGCTGAAGGTTATGGTGTTTACCGATATGATGGCAATAATTTCAAACAATTCACTACTGAAGATGGCTTAACCTCCAATGTAACCCAAAGCATTCTAGAAGACAACAAAGGACAAGTTTGGTTTGGAAGTTGGCAAGGACTATGCATTTTTGATGGAGAAAAATTTATGGACGCTAAAAACAAAGAGCCTTGGACAAACTAAAAATATCTGTTGTTAACATCACCTATACGCAAGCAGGGGTTTCGTGCTTCGTAGGACAGGAAAGTAGTAAATTTGAAGTTCAGTTCTTCGTAGGAAGTTCAGTGGTGAAAATCGCCAACTTTTTGTAGCTTCAAACCGTTATCGGCTATTCTATGACCGCCCGAGCTAACAATAAACAGAAATGAAATTAACAACACTCTTATTTTTTAACATTCTATCCCTATTGACTTCGTGCAATGGACAGACTTCTAATTCGAAAATAAACACTGACAATTTTAAAGAACTATTTATAAACGGCGACACCGTAAAAGAACTTGGAAGTAGCATTATGGTTATTTATCAAGACAAAAAAAATATTTATTGGTTTGGAAGTTGGGAAACAGGAGTGTATAGGTATGACGACAAGACATTGATAAATTACACAACAAAACACGGTTTGCCAAACAATAGAATAGATGAAATACAGCAAGATGAATATGGCAACATATACTTCACCAGTTTTTATCCAAAGCCTACGATTGTTAAGTTTGACGGAAATACATTTACAACATTAGCTCCAGTCTCCAGCAATAATTGGCAACTTAAATCCACAGATTTATGGTTTAGACATACATTCGATTTTGAAAATAATGTCTATCGGTATAACGGTACTACTTTATATGAATTGCAGTTGCCTAAGCCACCAAGCCTACCCAATCCTTTTGGAATCTACAGCATTTATAAAGACAAAAAAGGAAACATTTGGTTTGGAACAAATCCTGTTGGAGTTTGCCGATACGATGGAAAATCGTTTGAATGGATAACAGAAGAAGATGTGACAGAATTTCGCAACGAAGGGGCAAACGGAATTCGCTCAATCACGGAAGACAAAAATGGAGACTTTTGGTTCAATACCGAAAACCGTTATAGTGTTTACGACAGCATAACATTAAAAAGCAGTAAGTTTTATACAAGACACGAAAGCATAGGCAGTTTAGATGGGAAAAATACCAGTGGTCTTAAAGAGTATTTATCAATTGCAAAGGACAACAATAATAATTTGTGGTTTGTAACTTATCGCAGTGGCGTTTGGAAATATGATGGAACGGAAATTTCACACTATACAGTTCAAGCAAACTCAAAAGACATTACGCTATTCTGCATTTACAAGGACAACAATGGCGACCTATGGCTTGGGACACACGAAAACGGTGCGTATAAATTTAATGGAAACTCGTTTGAAAAATTTAAACCATAATGACAGAAAGAAGAACAGCCGATAACAGCACCTACCCAGAAGGCTGGGTTTCGTGTTCGAAAGACGGTTTTGTGGTTGTCGAAAGTTCAGTGCTCCCATAAACATCTGTGGTAAAAATCGCAACCTTCGCCAAGTCTGAAACCGTTAACCAATTCTCCTCCCCAAAAAACAACCCCTACCGATTCACGTCTCCCCGGAGCCGGATGAAAATATTGTGCGAAACATCGCTTGTAGTAATGGTGATGGCTGAAGGATCGACTACCAGCAGTGGGTTTCCAATAGTTCCGGGAATCAGAACGGTGCGCCGTTGGATTGCAAATACGTCGAAGCTGTTGAGTTGTTGGTCGGCGTTGGCATCGGCAGCAGCCAAAGCAGCGCCTGAAAGTGTGAAGCCCGGAATAGTATCAAGGTGTAACTCTACGGCAAGTGCATCCGTCGAGTTGATGGTGCCAGGCGCATTATCCGAAAAGTTAACGCGCAGATTATATTCTCCCGGCGCCAGGTTTTCAAAACGATAAAAGCCCGTCGAATCTGTTGCCACCGAATCCACTGCTTTGTCTGCCGCATCATACAGCATCAGATGCAAACCGGCAGCGATGCTTTGCAGCGAGTCGTCGTATTGCGCCATCCCCGACAAGGTGAATAGATCATGTGTGATGGCTTTGATGCACAAGTCATAAGGGTAAAGTGTGTTTTGGCCGACGGCATACCAGGCTGTTGGCCAAACCGACGGGTCGGGGGCAATCCAGAAGCGCCCGGTTTCGATCTGCGGCATGGCATAGCCGGCGATGGTATCTTCGATGGCGATGGGCCACTGGTCGTCGGCGTCGTTGCTGTTGTAGCACACTTCAACATAAAAATCCTGTCCCGCCGCCAGATAGATGGCTGTGTCGAGATCGAAAGTATAATAGCCGGGCAGTTCTACATCTTGCATTTGCATTGCGCCAAGCCATCCCGAAAGGGAATCAGAAAAAGTATCGAAGACGTTGATGCTTACGCTGCTGGTGGCCGACACCACGAAGGTGCCGATTTGTGACAGGCGGCTGGCCTTTTGGTTGCCATCGAAATGCACCAGCCCGCAGCCTTTGCTGTTGTCAAAGCCGGTTCCCCAGTATCCGCCAATTTCGTCGTACTGACGGATGGTTGCCGCCGAATCGAAAACCTCAGCATCGGGCCAAAAGCCATTGTATTTTGTAAACTGACTGTCGTTGTACGAAATAAAATAATAGCCGCCCTGGCCAAAGGAGGCGCCGTAGGTGTTTCGCACGATCCAGGCTCCTGTGCCACCGGCGGTAGTCAGCGTGTCGTTCCATCCCACGATAACGCCGGCATGGTTTACGGCGTGGCTGCCGCCATAAAAATAAGTGGCGTTGGTCGTGTTGAGATAGGTTGCGTTGTAATAGAGCAAGCTCCACACAGGGCCGTATTGCAACACGGTTTGCTTAATATATTGCGCATCTTGTGGCGGCGTGTAGCGCGATTGGCCGATATAAAACTGCGGCGAGAACCCGGTGGGGCAGTCGTCGTTGCTGCTGGTGCCGCCGGGATATGGGTCTTCAGTTTCGAGATAAGGCCCCGCGGTACGTGCAAAATATGTCGACGACATCCAGTGGTTGCCGTTGGTGTTGCGTGCCGGAATATATCCGTGGCAAAACTTCAGGTTGTTGTCGGAGAGGTTGTACTCGCCCAGGCCAAGCATCATCAGGCGTGCTTCTACGGCGCCCATGGTGGAATATGCCCAGCATCCGCCATTCGATTGGCTTTTCACGGGAGTAAGCCACGCCGAGTCGCGGATGTCGTAAACCACCGGCAGATCGCGAAGCCGCTCGTACCGGAAATTTGCAAATACATCATGCGCCGGCATTTCAGGGGGCAGAATGATGCCATTGTCCTGCATTTCCCGCAACTCCTCCGCATTGATTTTGTAGGTGGTGTCAGCCGGAGCTTTTTCGGGCACGGGCTGCGCCAGCAATCCTGCGGTTATCAATAAAAAAGCGATTGCTAAAAATATAGGTTTCATCGGTGTTGAATTATAATTTTAAAAACTGCCTGCTGTTGCTTCCCATCGCAATGTTTCAGCGAAAGCTGCAAAAGATAAATTCCATCCGGCACATCGGCGGTAGAAATGTTTTTGCCCGGGTTTTTAATTTCAAAAATTTTCCGACCATATAAGTCGGTGAGGATGGCATTTTGAATTTCTACAAAAACATTTTGATGGGTGATAATGTTCAGGTGATCGTTGGCCGGATTGGGTGCAACTGTAACCAAAGCAGTAGATTCTGATGGTTCTTCAATTGCAGCAGGCGGCGGTGTTGTGCCTTTAAAATAAGTGAGTCCGCCGCAGTAGTTGCCCACGATCATATCAGGATAAGCATCGTCGTCGAGGTGCGCGATTACCGCGGCGCTGCGCAATCCTTCATCAATCCACATATAATTCTGCATCTCCAGGTGGTATTTCCCGAAAGGGTCGTCGTCGATATGATTATAAAAATGGATTTCTCCAAATTCAGAACCTACGAATAAATAAGTGGTTCCGGTAGCATCCCGATAAAAATGCGGCACGCCATAACCAAAAATGCTCAGGTTGGGATTGGTAACATTCACGCCTCCGAGGCTGTCGGTAATTTTCACAAAATTCGGCGCAACATCCGTCCCTTGATTTTTATAAAAAGAAATTTTGCCATCTCTTTTGCCGATTATCAAATCCTTGCGGCCATCTTTATCCAGATCGAAAAGTTGTGGAGCGCTGTAGTCGCCCACGTCGATTTGTTGATAAAAAGTATCGGATAGTTCAAAGTGTGCATTTTCACCTTGTGCGGCTACATTTTCATAATAGAACAAAGTTCCATCGGCATTGCCCACGAGCATGTCCTCGTCGCCGTCGCCATCCAGGTCGGCAAAAGCGGGCACAGCGGCAAAAGGAGCTTTGCTGCCTGAAGCCGAATTTGCGGGAAGTTCTACAAAGTAGCGGTCGATCAGTTGGAAAGAAGGCGCAGTAGCAGTGCCGGTGTTGACCAGCAGCGCCAGTTGTGCGCGATAATCGCAATAAAGATTCAAACCGAGGCCGTAGTAGGTGCTGTCGATGTAGCCGAAGTTTCCCACCAGGAGGTCCATCAGTCCGTCGTGGTTGTAATCGAAAAAAGCGGGATAGGCACCGGCGCCAAAGTCGAGCATCTGATCCTGCAAAAAGTTGGTTTTTGTTAATTGGAAATCCGGCTGATTCGTCTGGCCATTATTTTCATAAAGCCACACGTTGTTGTGATGCTGTGCTTTTTCCAGGCTGGGATCGAATGGCGAAACGATCAAATCCTTTGCGCCATCGTTGTTCACATCCAGATAACTCATCACCGGAAACGACCACTGGTGGATGGGCACATCGTAATCGGGAAAGCTAAAGGTATGGCTTGTCATCAGCGGAAGCTCCGGCGTGCCGCCATTGATGAGCAGCGCCGGCGCCGGATAATCCACGTCGCCCAGCAGCAGGTCGGGCAGGCCGTCGCCATTATTATCAAAAATAAGAAATGTGGAGCCGGTATGTTTGGGTTCTGATTCAGGCCCCGTCATCGTTTTTTCACCAAAGCAGGTGTCGAGATAGATCACGTTGGATTCTTCGCTTTCGGCAAAGCGCCCCCAGCAGCGGTTGGTGCGTCTAAAGATGAGTGAATCGGGGACGCCATATTTCTCCATCGACTCGTTGAGGTGCATCTCCACAAACGCACCCAGCCCCCAGAAGGTGAGCAAGTCCAGGTCGCCGTCGCCGTCCAAATCCACAATGGCGGGATAGTCGGCGTAAGTAGTAAGCACATTCACGTAGCCATTTCCCTGAAACGATTTTAGATAAGGATACACCACACGCTCAAATAGCGCAGCGGTGTCGCCGGTGTTACGAAATATCTGCACGCCGGCGTAGCCTTTGGAGTAAGCAAAAATGTCGTTGCGTCCGTCGGCGTTGTAGTCGGCAAAGATCACCCAGTCGTCGAAATGTGGCAGTCGGCGGGCGAGCGACGGCGAATAAGCAAAATCCGTTTGTCCGGCGCTGCCATTATTTTTGTAAGTCAGCGTGCGGTTGCCATGCCGGTCGAATACAATAAGTTCGGCTTTGCCATCGCCGTCGAGGTCGGCTTCCCCAAACTGGCAGGCGTTCATTCCGCCAGCCCAGGCGGCGTCCAACCGATTCCCGAGGCTATCGGTGACCGTAACTTGTTGCGTTTTTTGAAATCCCAAAGGAAGCGTCAACTGGCTGTGTGCCGGCATTGCGAAAAGCAGGCAGCAGGCGTAAACCAGCGTAAAAGTTTTGATAGATTTTTGTATTAAAAAATTGATCAGCATAGCACAAAGATAATTTTATTGGAAACAGCCGAAGAGGTATTTCCGGTGCGCCTGCCCGATAGTTGTTATCTTTGCTGGGTATCAAAAAGGATTTGCTGATGATTAAAAACCTCTTTTCTATTCTTGTTGTTGTGGCCGGCCTGGTGCTGCATTCGGTTGTCGAAGCACAAAATGTTTCGCGTTATTCTGCCACAGAGAACAATGTTGGTCAAGCCAAATTTGTGAACGACTCGACGCATTATTTCTTTGGAAATGCCTTCGGGCAGGAGTGGTTCTTCGGCCGGAACTATCGCGTGGAGCAGCGCAACAACGCTGGAAATGTTACGGCTTCCGTCGAATATGTTTACGACACCCTCCGCTTCCAATGGTTTAAGCAACGGCGCTACGAAGCACGATTTACAAATGATACAACAAGCCTAAGCTGGTTGGCCTATGTGCGCCGCTGGCCGGGCGACGAATGGCTGCTGAGCGATTCGATAGCTTTTGATGCCATTGGAAACCCGAAGATTAGCTGGCTGAAAGTGTGGGACGAAGCAGAGCAGAAATTCGTCAGAGGGCAGCGAACAGTTACGCTTTACGACGAAAATCAGCGGCCGGACGAAGCCTGGTATCAATATTACGACACCGTTTCAGAAAACTGGAATAAGGATTACTATTTACAAATAAATTATAACCAACATGGCCTGGATTCGCTGCGCATGTATCGCCGCTGGCAGGCACAGCAGCAGCAATGGACGGACAGCCTGCGCATCATCACCACCTACGACGAAAATCAGCATCCGGATCAGATCATCCATCAACTGTACGAAAACAATAACTGGATCAACTTCCAGCGATACGATTATTTTTTCGATGCTATCGACCGGCTCAGTGAGTTGTATCAGTATGCCTTTGACGGGACGCAGCAAAGCTGGGAATACAAATATTTTACGAGCTATATTTACAGCACGCTTCAGCAGGAGCGCATACAATACCTGTGGGACGGCAGCCAATGGCTCAACCGAAGCAAAGTCACCACCATTTATCAGCAGGGGTTGCCTGGCGAAGTTTATACCTATTATTGGTCGTACAACACCAACCGATGGGCCAACGCCAGCCTCTCTGTTTACGAATACGATACCGATGCCAACCGGACTTTATACACTTTCTACGCTTGGGACGACTTTAATTTCAAATGGCGCAATTTTTACAAACAACAGTTTTTCTGGTCGTGGTTTACGCCGCAGGCTATCATGGAGCGTCCAACTGCCCGGTTCAGGGTTTTCCCCAATCCGGCGCAAAATATTATCGCCGTGGAGATGGTTGAAAACACACCCGATCAGAAACCCGTCCGCGTGGCAGTGTATGATGCCAATGGCCGGCAGGTGTTGCAGCAGGTTTCCGATTTAGCGCATCGTCAGATAGATGTTTCGATGCTGGTGCCAGGGCATTATCTGCTGACGCTTCCCGATGACCCGACGGCGGGAGCCGTAGTTTTTATCAAGCAATAACGCAAATCATTTTATTAATAAAAAAACAACCCAAAACAGATGGCCAAGATATTAGTAATCGACGACGAACGCAGCATCCGCAACACTTTGCGGGATATTCTGGAATATGAAAATTACAAAGTTGACGATGCCGAAAATGGCATAGAAGGATTGAAACTTGTCAATAGTCGCAAGTACGACGTGATACTGCTCGACATAAAAATGCCCCAGATGGATGGTCTGGAGGTGCTGGATCACATCATGAAAATTACCGATACATCGGTGGTGATGATTTCCGGACACGGCACCATCGAAACGGCTGTGGAAGCCATCAAGAAAGGAGCGTACGATTACATCGCCAAGCCGCTCGACCTCAACCGGCTGCTCATCACCATCCGCAACGCAATGGACAAATCGACGCTGATAAAAGAAACCAAGACGCTGAAGCAGGAAACGGCGCAGACGTGGGAAATGATTGGCCAGTCGGAGGCGATGATGCAGGTGAAGGAACTAATCGACCGCGTGGCGCCCACCAACGCGCGGGTGCTCATACAAGGCAACAACGGCACCGGCAAGGAGCTGGTGGCGCGATGGCTGCACCATAAAAGTCAACGTGCCCTGGCGCCATTTATCGAAGTCAACTGCGCGGCCATCCCCAGCGAACTCATCGAGAGCCAGCTTTTTGGCCACGAAAAAGGATCGTTTACTTCGGCCATCAAACAACGCAAAGGCGATTTTGAACTTGCACATGGCGGCACGTTGTTTCTGGATGAAATCGGCGACATGAGCGTCTCGGCACAGGCCAAAGTGCTGCGGGCATTGCAGGAAAACAAGATAACACGCGTGGGCGGCGAAAAAGAGATCATGGTGGACGTGCGCATCATCGCCGCCACCAACAAGCACCTGAGCGAAGAAATAGAACAGGGACGCTTTCGCGAAGACCTTTACCACCGGCTGAGCGTGATCATCATCGAAGTGCCCGAGCTGAGCCAGCGCCAGGGCGACATCCCGCTATTGGCGCAGCATTTTATGGAAGAGGTGGCGCCCAAAATGGGAAAAGCCCCTTTGCCCTTTTCGGCGGAAGCCATCGAAAAACTCGAAAACTACAACTGGACAGGCAACGTGCGTGAGCTGCGCAACGTGGTAGAACGGCTGGCCATCCTCTGCGACAAAGAAGTAACGGCGGAAGATGTGAGCCGCTACGTGCATCCGCTGGGAGTTTAATTTTTAGCAACCAAATGACAAATTGCAAGTTCCAAAAATCAATAAATCATCCGCCAGTGGTCGGAGAAAACA
>SABY01000122.1 GCA_009928785.1 Clostridia bacterium
CCTGCCACAATTATCAATTATTTTTATAATCCTGTCTTTTATTATCAATTATTTTTATAATCCTGTCTTTTAGGTGTTACCTGCCACAATTTGAGAGCTACTCACAATTGCTGTTTTTAAAACATAAAATGTCCCGGAAACATTTCCGCGGGTTTTTTTTTGATTTGAGGGGTCATAGTGTATCAAATGGTGTATCAAATAAAAAAAGGGCTTAAAGTAAAATTACTTTAAACCCTTGATTATCAGGTCGGGGTAGAGTGATTCGAACACTCGACCTCCTGCTCCCAAAGCAGGCGCGCTAACCGGACTACGCTATACCCCGAAAATATGTTAAGAACTTGCCCGGACTTACGACCTTCCCGCCTTAAAGCGGGACGCGCTAACCGGACTACGCTATACCCCGTAATAAAAGCGGAGAGAGGGGGATTCGAACCCCCGGTACCAGTAATAGGTACGGCAGTTTAGCAAACTGCTGGTTTCAGCCACTCACCCACCTCTCCGTTCAATCATTTTCTAATCAAGAACTAATTCGTTACGAAAATCATCTGGCTCACCTATTTTGGCCACCATCAGCGGCTTTCCACTCTTACCCCTGATTTTCGGCGTGCAAAGATCGAATTAAATTCTTAAATAAAAAACATTTTTTATAAAAAAACTCCGAACGACCCGCGGCTTGGGTCTAAACATCTGTTAATGATGGTGACCACCGGGACCATGTACATGTCCATGGTCGAGTTCTTCCTCACTGGCATCACGCACCTCTACCACCTTAACGTCGAAAGTAAGCTCCTGGCCGGCAAGCGGGTGGTTGGCATCCAGCGTTACATCATCGCCTTCTATTTTCACCACGGTAAGGTTGATGTCGCCTTCTTCGGTGTGCGAGGTAAATGTCATGCCGGGTTCGATGCTTTTAGGATCAGGGAATTTGGCGCGGTCAATTACGTAAACCATCTTATCATTGCGCACCCCGTAAGCATCTTCCGGCTGAATTGTTACTTTTAAATCGTCGTCTTTTTGCTTGTTCTCCAACTCCCGCTCCAGACCCGGAATCAGGTGGCCATTGCCATGCAGATAATACAACGGGTCGCGACCGTCAGAGGAGTCGAGCGTGACGCCCTGGCCATCAGTGAGTGTGTAATGAATTCCTACTACTTTGTTCTTTGCGATTTTCATAAAAATGAACTTTTTTATTAAAAAAATGTGTGAAACACCTTCGCGCTCGATGTTTCACACTTTAATTAGATGTTCGGCAGCCATTGTTTCTGCCAACTATTTTTGCAAAGAAAATAAATAATTTTAAAAATCCGAACCCATACCACTGCTAATAAATTTTAAAATCAAAGTGACTTACCTTTTGCGGTTCGCTGCATGCGTTCATTTCTAAAACAAAGCGCTACTTTTGCAGCCAAATCTTAAAATAATTTTTTATGACTTTTACAAATAAATATTTACCGTGGATGCTGGTGGTTTTCGTTTTGCTGGCCATTGGTTGCAAGAAGGATGACGACGAAAAAAAGGAGCCGAAAGCTGCTTTTACCTGGCAATTGACGGATGTTGCCGGTCAGGTTAAGTTTACCAACACCAGCGAAAATGCACAGACTTTTGAGTGGAATTTTGGTGATGGAACCGCAAGCACAGCCACTTCTCCGCAGCATCTTTACGAAGAGAACGACAGTTTCATTGTCACGCTAAAAGCTTTTGGTGAGGGCACCAATTCGGTGCGTGATACCGTGCTGGTAAACAACCTGCCTTAACTGAGAACTCTGGCTACGGCTAACTTTAAAAACTAAAAAACGCCACTCCTTTTATGGGATGTGGCGTTTTGTTTTTGGGCTTATTGCAAAATTTATTTTAGCTTCAGGTCGCTGATCACGGCGTCGATCTTTTTGTCGAGGGCAGCATTTACCTTGTCGTAATCGGCGACAGATTTCAGCTCGGCTTTTACGCCAAAGTAAAACTTAATCTTAGGCTCGGTGCCCGATGGGCGCATGCTTATCTTGGTGCCGTCGGCGGTAAAGAACTGCAACACATTGCTTTTGGGTAATTTGATGGCCGTTTCTTTTGCCAGTTTCAAATCTTTTTGCACTTGTTCCTGATAGTCTTTTATCATCACTACCTCTGACCCGTTGATGGTTTTGGGCGGTTTGGTTCTGAAATTCTCCATCATCTTGCGAATTTCCTCGGCGCCGGTTTTGCCTTTTTTGGTCACCGACAGTAAGTTCTCTTTATAAAAACCGTATTCGATATAGATGTTGAGCAGAAGTTCGAAGATGTTTTTACGTTGGTTGACGGCCCAGGCAGCAATTTCGGCAAGCATAGCGCATGAGGCCACCGCGTCTTTGTCGCGCACGAAGTCGCCGATCATGTATCCGTAGCTTTCTTCGCCACCACCGATGAATGTTTTTTTGCCTTCGTTTTCACGAATGACTTCGGCAATCCACTTAAACCCTGTGAGCACGTCGTAACATTCTACATTGTGTTTTTTTGCGATGTCGCTGATGAGTTCGGTGGAAACGATGGTTTTTACAATGTATTCGTTGCCGGTGAGCATCTCTTTGCGCTCCCACATTGTAAGCAGGTACCAGGTGAGCAAGGTGGCGGTTTGGTTGCCATTGAGCAGCAGGTAGTTTTCGTGCAGGTCTTTCACGGCTATACCTACACGGTCGGCGTCGGGGTCGGTGGCCATCACCAGTTCAGCGTCAACTTTGCGGGCTTTGTCGAGTGCCATGGCCAGCGCAGCCGGCTCTTCGGGGTTGGGCGAAACGATGGTGGGGAAATTGCCGTCCACCACATCCTGCTGATGTACTTTAAAAACATTTTCAAAACCAAATCGTGCCAGAGCCGCGGGAACTAATTTTACGCCGGTGCCGTGAAGCGGTGTGTAAACCAATGGAAGCTCGGCCTGCCGGTGATTAGAGGAAGGCGAGAGAGAGAGCTTTTCTACTTCATCCAGATACAACTTGTCTATCTCTTCGCCGATGAGATGAATGTTTTCGGGGACACCTTTAAATTTCACATCCTTAATCTGAATCTTCTTTACTTCGTCAATCACGTTTTTGTCGTGTGGCGGTATCATTTGCGCCCCGTCGCTCCAGTAGGCTTTGTAGCCGTTGTATTCTTTGGGGTTGTGCGAAGCCGTAATCATCACACCGGTATGGCACTTCAGGTGGCGGATGGTAAACGAAAGCTCCGGTGTGGGGCGCAAGGCATCGAAAATATACACCGCAAAACCATTGGCCGAAAGCACGTCGGCGGTAATCTGGGCAAAGTAGTCGCTCTTGTTGCGTGGGTCGAAAGAGATGGCAGCGCGAAGTTGTTTTTCCTTTGGGTAAACCTTTTTCATGTAGTTGGCCAGCCCTTGTGTGGCAGCTCCCACGGTGTATTTATTCATGCGGTTGGTGCCGGCGCCCATGATTCCGCGCAGTCCGCCGGTGCCAAATTCCAGATCCTGATAAAACGACTCGGTGAGTTCGTCGGGGTTCTCATCCATCATGCGTTGCACAGCCGCGCGGGTTTCGGCGTCGTAATCTTTGCTGAGCCACACGTTGGCTCTTTCGGTAATTTTCGGGTCGATTTGCTTTTTATCCATTACAGTATTTCTTAGTTTAAAATTTATAGCTCAAAAAATTCACATGTAGCTCCTCATTTCGGTAAATGATAATCTGAAGCATTTTCCTGATATGGTGAGCAAAGTTAAGAAAACCCGTTGCGGGCGAGATTGTTTTTAATTAAAAATAACATTCGGGAGGCTTTACATCAAACGCCTAAAGTTGGTTATAGTTGATCAGTGTTATCTGGTGTTTTTTTAAAAGACCTTGCAAATCAAGCATGTCCCAGAAGTCAAATTCAGCCTTCCGGTTTAAATACGAATTCATTTTGTTGGCTGTAGCCGGATGGGTCATTATTTCGAATACATTGCCTTTGCGGAAATGAGAAAGCAATAATTGCTGCGCAAATTCTTCGGAATAATTGGCGCCAAATGAGAGCTCAGCTATCAGTGCGTCGGGATGCCGAAAAGGTTTTAGATGGCGTGAGGTTGCTGCTGCAAATAGCGCGATCACTGCACTGCGACCCGCATGTACGTTGGTCAGACGGCAGCTTCTCACTTTTTCTATTCCGTTGTAGGCCACAGCCTGCAATATCCATTTTCCAATTCCCGGAAACTGATGCAGGTGCTGGTGGCTGTCGGCGTGGGAGATGATGATTCCCTTTTCGCGTAAGATTTCTATTTGTTTTGTAATTTCTTTTACAAGATGATTTTTATTGATCTTACCCATCCAAAATCGCCGGAATAATTTGGCGGCGCCCATGAAATTTCCTTCTGCATTAAGCAACGAAGCCACTTCTTGCGGCGGGCTTACAGGCTTGCCGTTGATAAGATTGATATGAATGCCGGTGCTGATTCCGTCGATTGCACGTAGTTTCTCCAAATCATTTTCGGTGGCATAGTTGGCCAAAATAGTGGTGCTGCTGATCTTGCGGGTTTTGAGCAAATGCACGATTCCCGCTGTGGCGGCGGCATCCCACCCAAAATCATCAGCATTTATGATCAGGCTTTTGTGAGTCAATGTTATTTGTTTTAAAATTGAAATTTACTTGTGATTGTTTACAGCGACAACTGGCGGTTGTTTTATTGTCATTGTTTGCACCGTCTACTGGCGAATGGGATTTCATGGTGAACCGCAGTCATTGAGTTGAGAGACCTCTCTTAATTAATCCTTTTCCCTAATGATTCGCCTTACACTGTAAGGGCTGTGGTTGCCACGGGCATAGTAATTATAAATACCTATTTCGGCGATAAGCCCAAAACTCACCAGCAACATTCCCATGATCATGATAAAGATCGAAAACAGAAACTCCACCAAATAATCTACACGCAGGTGGAAATGGAATAACAGTGAGCCAATAATAAGGTACACCGTGGGCAGCAAACCGATGATGAACATCAGTCCGCCGGCAACGCCGAAGAGCCTGAACGGCTTGTTCATGTAGGAGATGGTGAATTTCAGAAACATCAGATCAATGATCACCAGATATACTTTCTTGAGCGAATAGCTGCTGGTGCCCGCCACACGCTGTCGAATTTCGATAGGGATTTCGGTGTGGCGGATGCCTTTGCGCGCCAGGATAGCGCCCAGAAAACGGTGGGCATCGCCAATCATGTTCGACTCTTCGAGCAGGTAGCGGCGGTAGGCGCGGAAGGTTGCGCCGAAGTAAGTCATATCGGCGCCGGAGATGCGGTGGATGAGCCAGTGTGCAAATCGCGACAAGCTGCTTTTAGCCCAATTTTCGGGGCGCTTTACTTTGGCGCCGCCCACCATATCGTAACCTTCTTCTATTTTCGCGATAAAGCGTGGCAGGTCAGCCGGATCGTGCTGCAGGTCGCCATCCATAAAAATGGCGATGTCGCCGGTAGAATTTTCAAAGCCGCTGCGCAAGGCAATCGTCTGGCCATAATTTCCTGCCAGATCGATACCCGTAATTTGCGGGTGCTTCTGCTGTAAGTCGGCGATGCGTTGCCAGGTGGCGTCGCTGCTGCCGTCGTTTACCAATAATATTTCATAATCATAGCCTGCCGTGGTCATCGCGTCGATGATTTCGCCGGCAAGCTGTCCCACATTTTCCTGCTCGTTATAGAGCGGCGCTATGATGGATATTTTCGTTCTTTTCATTTTATGATCTTTATCAAATTCAAATTTCGGCCATCTTCCACATTGGGATATTTATAAAATATTTTCACCGGATTTTCTTGCCGTATCAGCGCCAGTCCGTCGTCGTCGGTGATGTAAAATATTCCCGGTTTTGGCGACTGCTTCTCCTGCCGGATAAGTTGCTGCTTTTCGCGCGTTATCACGTAAGTGGCGCCGTATTGCAACATGGGCGCGTGGTAATAAAGCAAAGGTTCGTCGGCGGTAATCTGCGCTACTTCGATGGCATCTTTTTCGTAAACTTCAAATTGCTGGGCGCGCTGTGGCCATACGTACCAGCCAAAAGCGATGCGTCCAACGATGAGCACGATGGCAAAAATGATCAGGCGCTTGTCGCGAAGGTAGAAATAGAAATACATCAAAATTGCCGAAAGCATAAATAAAATGATAGAAACAGCTTCGGCGCGGGGTGTTTCGGCAAATTGCGGAATAAGCGGAAGCGCCAGGTAACCTATCGTTAGCAGGATGCCGGCGCCAAAAAATATCCATTCTACAATCGATGCAAGTCGTCGGTTTTGTTTTTTATTTTCTAAATAGAAAAATACGAAAATCGTCAGCGCCAGAGGCACCAGCATCATGATGTATTTGGGATAAACATCCGGCGACGTCCAGTAGGGGATGAGATTGAAAAGCAAAACCAGCAGACTGAGCTTTAGAAATTTGTTTTGAAAAACTCTTTTCCAAAATCCGCGCACCAGCGTAAAAACCAGCAGCAGCGTCCAGGGCAGGTAATGATACAGCATCTCCACCGGGAACTTATAAAGATGCTGCAACGTGAGACTTACGCCTTGCGTGGCCACCGTGCGGTTGGTCGATTCGCTCCACAAAGTAGCAAAAACATTTTGCAGCGAATTGTATTGGTGATAAATAAGGTAATAGCCGCCGGCGAGCACCACAAACACACCGGCTCCGGCCACATGCTGCCAACTAAAAAGTCGGCGCCACCGCTTTTCGGAAACAAAAACCACCAGCAACGTAATGCCCTGGAAAACGATGGCGGGCAACCCTTTAAGCATGTACCCAACGGTCATCAGCAGATAGGAGAGGAGGAAAAGTTGCAGATATTGCCGTCGGCGGAAATGATAAATCACCACGATGAGCATGGTATAAATCACCCACGAAAAAGTGGTGTCGATGTAGCCGAGCAGCGATTCCCAAAACAGCAGCCGCCCCGAGGTGACGAAAAGAAAAGCGGTGATGATGCCCGCCTGTTTGCCCATTTCGCGTGAGACGAAATAATAAATGGTAAGTCCAAAGCCCAGGAGCGACAGCACAGTGGGCAGGCGCAGCACCAACTCGCTGGTGCCAAAGAGTTTGAAAAACACAACCAAAATCCATGGAAAAAGTGGCGGCTTGTTGTAATAAAAATCGCCGTAAATGGTGGGCGTTACGTAATTTCCCGAAATCATCATTTCCAGCGCCACCAGTCCACGGGTGGCTTCGTCAACAGCCATAAAAATATTGAGCCTTCCCAGGTTGATAAGCAGCGCGATCACTAGCAGGATACCGCCGGTGACGTAGAGAATGAGCGGATATTTTTGCAAAGTTTTTATCATGATTCCAAAAGATGATTAACGGAGTTTTTCGGTTTTGATGCTGTAATAAATTCCGGTGAGCGATACCAGCGCGGTGATGATGTAAAACAGCAGGCTTAGCGCAATACTGTTGCTGATGCTAAGGTGCATCACCCCGGCGCCCAACAGGAAAGTGATTTCGCGGGAGCCAATGCCACCTACCGTGATGGGTAGCGCTGCCACGATGGAGGAGATCAAAAATAAAAACAAATAGTCGCCAATGGAACCGCTAACGCCGATGGCCAAAAGGATAAGAAGTGCCGACAACAATTGCGCAAGCTGAACCAAAAAAGATTGCAGAAGTGTGACGACAAAAATGCTGCGATAACGAGCGAAGAAAATTTTAATAAAATAATAATATGCGCCGATAGCCAGCGGAATAAGCAGCCAGGAGTAAGTTTTGTAAAAATGGGGGAGGGTAGCCAGCGCGGCCAGAGCAGCAGCCAGACAAAACAGTGCCAGCAGCCCCATGACGCGGTCGAGCAGGATAGCCCAGAAGATGCTTTGCGCTTTTACTTCGTAGCGTTTGTTGAGCAGATATATTTTGTAGCCGTCGCCACCAATGCCGCCGGGCAAAAACAAATTATAAAACATCCCCAGCAGGTAGAGTTTCAGGTTGAAGCTTGCGCTGATGTCGATCCCGGTACTGAGCAGAAATTGGCTCAGACGAAAAGCGGAAATGTATTTGGATAAAGCAAAAAATAGCAACGCTGGCACAAGCCACAGCGGCTGCACACGCGCAAAAACTTCCAATAGCGCCTTCGTGTCGATTTTGTAAAGAACAAAAGCCAGAATGCCCACCGATAGCACGATCTTGAGCGCAGTCTTCAGATGTTTGGGTAAGTGTATTTTCACTTTATCTTTTTGAAGTTTAATACCTAATAAAAACCTGTGCAAAGAAACCAAAATGCTACAACTCTGCCGGCTTCCGCCAGACGCTGCGCGCTACCATGATGCTGATCTCGTAAAGCAACATCAGCGGTATGCCTACCATTATCTGGCTGATGATGTCGGGCGGAGTGATGATGGCTGAAACGATAAGAATTACCACAATCATAATCCGTCGCTGTTTGGCCATTGCCTTTGGCCCAACGATGCCATAGCGTGCCAGGAAAAAGACAAAGATCGGCAACTCGAAAAAAACGGCCACCCCCAGGCACAAGGATGCAATGGTGCCGATGTAGCTGCCCAGCATCACGTGGTTGGCCACCTGCCCGCTCACGAAGTAGGTGCCCAAAAAGTTAACCGTGAGCGGCACGATGAGGTAATAGCTGAAAAGCAGCCCCGCAATGAAAAGCAAAGTGCCAGCCAGCATTGTTACCAGCGTGGCGCGCCGGCTTTTGATGTTTAGCACAAAAGAAAGAAACGACCATACCTCGAAAAGCAAATAAGGAAAAGCCACCACCACGCCCGCCACTATCGAAACATACAAATGTGTGAGAAACTGCCCGGCCATATTTACATTAATAATTTTGAGCGCAGAGGCGTCAAAACATAAATCGGGGATGTTGAACTGCTTGCCGATTTTGCAAAACATCACATTGGTAAAAAAGTCAGGATTTTTGGGTGCCAGCAGAATGTGATCGAAGATAAGGCTGCGGTTCATAAAAGCCACCACCGCCAGGAGCACCACCACCACCGCGCTGCGGATCAGGTGCCGGCGCAGCCTGAACAAATACTGCCGATAGTTGCCCCGCCCCGCTGCCAGTTGTGGCTTTCGCGGATGAAGCACTCCTTTGGTTTTCTTTGTCGAAACAGATTCTGGCATCAGCTACCGGTTTTTTATAGCCGCCAAAAGTAAACAATACTGCAATAGGTGGTGGGAGAGGAAGCTGCTGCGCCAGATTAAGATAGCATTACCAAAAAGGTAAAAAAATAAATATCGAATCCGTTACGTACGGGATCGAATTTTGAATATCGAATCTTGAATCTTGAATTTTGAAATAAGAAATCCCAAGCCTATCAGCGCAACATCTGATTTTCAATCCAACCTCTAACCTCTAAAATCCAACCTCTAACCTCTAAAATCCAACCTCTAAAATCCAACCTCTAAAATCCAACCTCTAAAATCCAACCTCTAAAATCCAACCTCTAAAATCTAACCTCTGCCTTCCAACCTCTAAAACCCAACCTCTAAAATCCAACCTCTAAAATCCAACCTCTGCCTTCCAACCTCTGCCTTCCAACCTCTGCCTTCCAACCTCTAAAATCCAACCTCTGCCTTCCAACCTCTAAAATCCAACCTCTGCCTTCCAACCTCTAAAATCCAACCTCTGCCTTCCAACCTCTAAAATCCAACCTCTAAAATCTAACCTCTGCCTTCCAACCTCTAACCTCTAAAATCTAACTTCTAATTTCTAACCTCTACCCTCTCTTTCCCGCCTATGAGTTTTCACCCATTTGGGTGAAAACACTGGGTGAAAATCCGCCTGGCCTCCATTTTTGAAAATTCCCTTCCCGGAACATTGGTTTTTATTTGTAATTTTATTAATTCTGATATTCAGTGATTTAAGTGCTAAAGTACCCCAATACACCTGGTCTCAATTTCCTTTGGCATTCCGATTGACTTTATGTTTTCGACAGTTCAAATTATTCATTTTAAAACGGACAATTGTTCGCACATTTTTTAATTCATTATTCACTAATCTAAGAAAGGATTAATTATGAAAAAGTATTACAAACTGTCATTGATATTTTTATTGATGGCACTAATCATTCACCCGCTGTGGTCGTTTGCCTCGGGCGATGATCCTAAGCCGAAATCTTCGATACATGATCTGGCCATTGCGTCAGATGTAGTAACTCCGGATTTGCTATCTTTTTATCTCCACAATAACTTTGCTCCTGAGGCAGATAAAGAGCCGGCAAAGGATACGATTGCCCATAAGCCCGGTCATGGCAGGGATGTTATTGAGGGTTACAATGGCTGGGCGGGCAATCCCGACACGCTGGCTGTTTACATCGACACTACCTGGACGGAGGCCGAAAAAGATTCATGCCGTGCTGCCATAAAGCGATGGAACGATGCCGGAAGTTTGCCTAAGTTTAAGGAGGTTACTAAAGCTGCTGACGCCAAGATTACCATAACGAAGGGAAACCCCGGCGCTGGCAATGCCGGCCTATATTCCTGGAAAACAAATGCAGAGGGAAAGGTTACCGGCGGTACCATCACCATTGCCGGAGATACTTCTCCGCTTAGCCTCAAGGAGGTGGTAACGCACGAACTCGGTCATGCCATTGGCCTTGATGATACTGACCAGGTGGCAAATGCCGGTGATGTGATGAAAGGATCGGGACCTTCAAATGGTAGCGATGGCAACCTGTCGAAGCACGATTCCACAGAGATGCGTCAGGCCGGAGCGGCCATTACTGCATTGGCAGAAGCCCCCAAAGAGCGCAAACGGGCAATCTCTCCCGAGCAGGCAATTATGCCCGGCCAATTCGAAGAGTTGATATTCCCGCTTTCTGATTTCTTTCCTCCCAGTATGCCGCTTATGGTGGAGCCAATAGCCGACGACCAGTTGTTTGTCGAATATTTCTTTGTACAAGGCGATCAGCTTCATGTCGGATTATTTACCGATCCTTTGCATGGGTCAGGGAAATTATATTTGGATGTCGTTCTCTTTCCTCCTGATCAAGACCCGATTGAGTTCTGGGGTATGCATTTTATCAATACCAATCCAGTGTTGCCGATTGAATTTTCGTGCCCTTTTGAGGCAACACAAATTGGCGATATGGTTCACGTAAATTGGGTGGATTATTGCGATTATCCCTTTACCAATCCATTACATTCGGAACTGATTGTAGATGACAACACGCATTACAAGGTAAAGCCCAATGGCGACTATGCCATAAAATTAACACCTGGCCTGCATCAACTGCATTTGATTGTGGACGATTATCAGATTAACCGCATGGACAGTTTCTTTGATATTGAATATACCATCACATCGGTTCCCTGGGAAGAACCTTTTGAAGATTATCCACTCGGCTCCGACATCGTTGGCCAGGGTGGATGGGAGTTTTGGTTTGGCGCTCCTGCATCTCTCGGTGCCCGCGTTACCAACAATGAGGTTCATTCCGGTGGACACGCATTAAAAATAATGGGGGCGGAAGACCCGACATTGGCAGATGATATTCTGCACCAATTTTCCGGATGCAATTCCGGGGCGTGGAAATTCACTACCTGGCAGTTTATTCCTTTAAGTGCCGGTGGAGGCACCACTTACATTACGCTGCTCGACCAATATGGCAACGATATCGACGAATGCCACTGGGGTACGCAGCTAAAATTTGATCCCGGTCTGGGTACTGTCGAAAGCGATTATGATGGTGCAACACTGCCGCTGCTAAAAGGTCAATGGGTCGAAATTGATGTGGTTATAAATTTTGATGACGACTGGCAAACCATTTTCTACAACGGGCAAATATTAACGGAAAAATCGTGGACACTCGGTGTTCCCCAGGCAATGCCCGGGATTTTAAATCTTGGCGCCATTGATCTTTTTGCCAATACGCTAAATACGCCGGTGTATTACGACGATTTTGTGATTACCGATGAATTCGAGAATTTCCCCATTGTAATTTTCCCACCGGATGTGGTTGTATCCAACGATCCTGATATGTGCGGCGCTGCCGGGGTTGATTTGGGAGTTCCGGAAATTATCAATCCCGATGGCACGGAAGTGATCAGCAACGATGCGCCCAACTTTTTTCCTGTTGGTACAACCATGGTTATCTGGACAGTAATCAATTCGGGAGGATACACCGTGACGGGTGAGCAACTGGTTGCCGTTATGGATGTGCAGGAGCCAAATATTTCGCCGATGGCCGATCTGGAGTTGTCGAACGATCCCGGAGCTTGTGGTGCAGTGGCCGAATGGGAGCCACCTATCGCCACCGACAATTGCGGCATCGAATCATTGTCGGGCAGCCATGAACCTGGCGAAGTGTTCCCTGTAGGATTAACAGAAGTAGTTTATACCGCTACCGATGTG
>SABY01000123.1 GCA_009928785.1 Clostridia bacterium
AATCCCAAATCCCAAATAAATTCCAAATTCCAAAACTCAAACCACGGAGCAGTTTGGTTATTGAATTTTGGCTATTGAGATTTATTTGGAACTGTTTACACCGGCTCCTGACGGTTGATTTATTGATTTTTGGAGCTTCTACTAAAATTCCAAATTCCAAATTCCAAATCACAAATAAATTCCAAATTCCAAAACTCAAACCGCGGAACAGTTTGGTTATTGAAATTTGATTATTGAGATTTATTTGGAACTGTTTACTCCGACCACTGGCGGATGATTTATTGTTTTTTGGAACTTCTACTAAAATTCCAAATCCCAAATCCCAAATCCCAAATTCCAAATTCCAAATTCCAAATTCCAAATGACAAATAAATTCCAAATTCTAAAACTCAAACCACGGAGCAGTTTGGTTATTGAATTTTGGCTATTGAGATTTATTTGGAACTGTTTACTCCGACCACTGGCGGATGATTTATTGTTTTTTGGAGCTTGTGCTAAAAATTCCAAGTTCCAAATTCCAAATGACAAATAAATTCCAAATTTCAAATTCCAAACCACGGAGCAGTTTGGTTATTGAAATTTGATTGTTGAGATTTATTTGGAACTGTTTACACCGGCTCCTGGCGGATGATTTATTGATTTTTGGAACTTGTGCTAAAAATTCCAGGTTCCAAATTCCAAATGACAAATAAATTCCAAATTTCAAATTCCAAACCACGGAGCAGTTTGGTTATTGAAATTTGCTTATTGAGATTTATTTGGAACTGTTTACTCCGACCACTGGCGGATGATTTATTGATTTTTGGAACTTCTACTAAAATCCCAAATCTAAAATTCCAAATCACAAATAAATTCCAAATTTCAAATTCCAAACCACGGAGCAGTTTGGTTATTGAAATTTGATTATTGAGATTTATTTGGAAATGTTTACTCCGAATACTGGCGGATGATTTATTGATTTTTGGAACTTCTACTAAAATTCCAAATCCCAAATCCCAAATTCCAAATCCCAAATTCCAAATCACAAATAAATTCCAAATTCCAAAACTCAAACCACGGAGCAGTTTGGCTATTGAATTTTGGCTATTGAGATTTATTTGGAACTGTTTATACCGGCTCCTGACGGATGATTTATTGTTTTTTGGAGCTTGTGCTTAGAAATCCCACATCCTCACATCAACAAATCTCCACATCCTCACATCAACACATCCTCACTTCAACACATCCTCACATCAACACATCCTCACATCCCCACATCCAAAATCTTTTGTCCTGGAGTCAGGATTTTTGAAATATTTGTATTTTAGACGGCTCTTTGTAAAAACAAATTTTCTTTATTATTAACCAAAACATTAACGTTATGAAAAAACTGATTTTTACTTTTTTAATGCTTTCGTGCATCCAGCTCATGGCTGCCGACAAGGGTTTTGAAGTTGTTTATAGCCAGCCCGATGCGCATAGCATGGAGCTGTTGTTTACAACGGGCACCGTGCAAATTGAAAAGGTTGTTTATGATGGAATTACTTACCAGAAGTTGGTTACTGATTTCAGGCTGCACACCGAGCAGGCTGGCTGGGCAGAGATTCCGTTTGCCACTTCGGCACTGCAATTGGGTAACACACAGAGTTATGATCTGGAGGTGACGCCGGGAATCTACACTGATTATCAACTCACTTATCCGTTGCTTCCTTCGCGCGGCGTTATTTATCGCGATCAGGACCCTTCGACCATTCCCTACCTCATCGACCCAAAGTCGATCACTGACAGGTTTTATCCGGCGGAGGATGCCGAAATCACTTCGCCCTATATTATTAAAGATGTGAGAGGAGCTACCGTAACGGTTTATCCGGTGCGCTACAATGCTGCCCGCAACATTTTGCGGGTATATCACACCATGACCGTGCAACTCATCGAAAACGATGCGCCAGCCCTGAATTCACTTACGGTTCAAAATGATATTCCTCTTCGCGAAATGATCGGCATTTACGAAAGTGCATTTATCAATTATACTTCACCGGTCACCGACCTGACCATTGCCGACAACGGCGAAATCCTGATATACTGCACCACCCGCGACGAAGCAGCCATACAACCCTACATCGATTGGAAGCGGCAAAAAGGTTTTGTGGTACACAAAGAAGTGGTGGCCACCGGCACCAATGTGGACAATCTGGTGCAGACCCAATACGACGCCAACAACAACATCCTGTATGTGCTGCTGGTGGGCGACTGGGCCGATATAAAATGTGCCAACAGCAGCGGCACGCCTACCGACCCGGTGACGGGCTGCGTGGTGGGCACCGACAACTACTTCGATATTTGTATCGGGCGTCTGGCAGCCAATAGTGCCGCCGGTGTCACTACGCAGGTGAATAAAATTATCACCTATGAAAAAACGCCGGATATAGGTGCTAACTGGTATAAAAAAGCCACCGGAATCGCCAGCAGTCAGGGTACCGGTGACGATGGCGAATACGACTATCAGCATATCCAGATTATCTACGACAACAAACTCAGCCAGTTCACTTACAATGTACACAACGCTATTTACGACCCGACGGCCAATCCCACAATGGTAACTGCAGCTCTGCAAACGGGAACCAGTGTCATCAACTATACAGGCCACGGCTCTACAACATCCTGGGGCAGCTCAGGCTACAGCAACAGCCATATTGCGGGTTTGACCAATGGCCCCAAACTGCCCTTTATTTTTTCGGTAGCTTGTGTTAATGGCTCCTATCACAACGCATATTGCTTTGCCGAAGCCTGGATGAACCAACAGGGCGGCGGCGCCATAGGTACAGTGATGTCCACCATCAATCAGGCGTGGGATCCACCCATGCGTGGCCAGGATTATTTTAATGATCTTCTCATCGGAGGCTACAACTATTCGCTGCATCCCGGCCAAAACGGAATTACTACCACCGAAGGTCGCCACAGCTTTGGCTCTATTGTTTTTAATGGCCTGGTGCTGATGATCACTGAATCGCCGGGCGACCTGGAAACAGCACAAACCTGGATTCTTTTTGGCGACCCCTCCATGCAGGTGCGCACCGATACCCCCGCCACCCTCGCCTACGGTAATAATGTGATGCTTGTAGGGACGCCTTTTGAAACCACCATCACAAAAAATGGAACTCCACTGGCTGGCGCTCAGGTGGCGCTTTCGCAAAATGGAATAACACTTTCAGCTATGAGCAACGCTGCAGGTTTAGTTTCCATCCCCAACAGCTTCCTTCCCGGCGATGTGCAATTGGTGGTTACTGCCTTCAACTGTACAACCATCGACGAAATCATCCAGTGCATTCCGCCCACCGGCCCCTATGTTATTTATAATAATCATGCTATCAATGATGTGAACGGCAACAACAACGGTATTCTCGAATATTCTGATGGTGACGTGCTGCTCGACTTTACCATGAAAAATGTGGGCGTTGCTGCAGCCAATAATGTAATGGTCAACATCACCTCCACCGATCCTTATATCACCATCACCGACGGATCGCAAAACTTTGGCAATATTGCTGCCGGAGCCACCAAGACCATCAGCAATGCCTTTGCTTTTACCATTGCAGGCAATGTTCCCGAAGGTCATCCGATAACTTTGGATATCACCGCCACAGCATCAGCTACCTGGGAAAGTACCTGCACACTCATCGCCTATTCGGCATTACTCGAATACGATTCGTTTATCATCGAAGATCCCAATGGTAACAACAATGGGTTCGTCGACCCGGGCGAAACGGCTACAATGGTGCTGACAATCGGAAATAGCGGCTCGGCGGACGCCTTTAATGTAATGGCCCAACTGCTGAGTGCCGATCCTTTCGTATCTGTGCTTACTACCACACCACAACTAATTGGTAATCTGACAGCCGGAAATACCGGCACAGCAAACTTTACCGTGCATGCTGCCAACAACACACCGTTCGGCCATACGGCTGAACTTAATATCAATATGACAGCAGATATGGGCATCAGCCAACAGGATGTTCTATCGATACTTTTTGCTGACTATTGTGAGGCTTCTACAACCTATCAGGACGAGTACATCTCACAAGTTGTTTGTGGCGATATAAATAACAGCAGCGGATGGCAAGGCGGTATAGCCAACTATACCGACATCACCACTACGCTTGAACCCGGCGTGCAGGTGCCCATAACCATCACCAACGGCAATGCATGGAGCAGTGATCAAGTAACGGTATGGATCGACTGGAACCTCGACAAAGAGCTGGGCAACAATAGCAATGAAACCTTCGTGCTGACAAGCAGTGGCGGTGGCGCCACCTTTAACGGAAATATTGTAGCTCCCGCTGGGCAGCAATCCGGCCAGTATCGTATGCGCATCCGAATGACATACAGTTCCGCTCCGCAGCCCTGTGGCAACTCAAGCTATGGAGAAGTGGAGGATTATACAGTTTTAATTGGCCAACCGATGAATTTGCCGCCACCCCAAAACCTGGCCGCACAAGTTAGCAATAATGATGTAACCCTTACCTGGACAGCTCCTGAACGGTTGACGCTGGCTGGCTATAATATTTATAGGGATGGTGTAATGATTGATCAGGTAGCGACACAAACTAACTGGATAGATGCCAATTGCCCCGACGGCAGCTACTGGTATGCTGTTGCGGCTCTTTACGCTGAAGGAGAATCAGCGCACTGCAATCCTGTACAGGTAAAAATTGGCGGGTTTATCGGCAAGGTACAGGGAACGGTGCGCGATGCAACCACCAACCTATCTATTCCTAATGCCTGGGTATCGGCACTAAACACGGATTTTGGAGCGGTGACATATGCCACACCTTTTGGCAGCCACTACACGCTAAGCCTGCCCGGCGGCAACTATCAACTGGTTTGCAATGCACCCGGCTACCTACAATCATCCATTCAAAATCTAACATTGGGTAATGGTGGAACTACCACGCTGAATTTCTACCTGTATCCTGCTACCGAAGAGTATGGCAGCCCACTCACCGGCATTGGAAACACGGATGCGCACAGCATCACCATCTGGCCCAATCCGGCTGACAATATGTTGAATCTGGAAATCTCCAGTGGCAGCATCATCGAAATAATCAATACTTCCGGTATGATGATGCTAAGCAAGACCAACTGCCGCCAACAGGAGCAGATCGACGTGAGCCAACTGCCTGCTGGGATGTATTTTATTAAAATTGCTGCCGGAGAAAACGTTTCCGTACATAAAGTTACTATCAGATAACCAATTCTTATTTGTATAAAAATAAAACCGGATCGCTCCACAGAGAATGATCCGGTTTTTTTTTTGAAGAATTCCTTGAATAGAAATCCCATACAAACAGTTTTTCCGGTAACTTTTGGATTTTTTAATCAGAACACTATCCACTAATTACCACCAATTAATGAATAATCGCTAATTCCTTTTGGTGTGGATTTGGGCTTTCTCATTTTCGCGCCAAACATCGGATTCTTGTTTTCTAATAGATTTGGGGATGCTTTCCTATTTCTCCACCTTCAGCCATTTACCCCAGCTATGAATTGCTGTGCTATGGAAATGGAGATGCACCGGATAACGAGGATGATTTTATCAAAGCTAATGATAAGCATCAAAAATAAAGTTCGTGTGAGGCAGGCCATAATCCTAGCGCTAAACCTTTTAATCACACAAAAAATCCACTTCTCAAACCTCTTCCCTCTAAATTCCAACTTCTACCTTCTAACCTCTACCCTCTAAATTCCAACTTCTACCTTCTAACCTCTTCCCTCTCCTATCTACACCACCTTCCCGTTCAGAATCACCTTTTCCACTTTATTAGCACCATAATAATAGGGCATGTAGGCTACGGAAGGTATGGGCCGGGTGATGAAAAGATTGGCTTTTTTGCCGACAGCAATGGTGCCCAACTGGTCGCTTAAACCCATTGCAAAAGCAGTGTTAAGGGTGGTAGCGTTGATGGCTTCTTCGGGGGTAAGGCGGTAGAGGATGCAGGCCATCGAAAGGATGAGCTGCATATTGCCCGACGGCGAAGAGCCGGGATTGAAGTCGCTGGCCATGGCAACAGGCAACCCGGCATCGATCATGCGGCGGGCGGGTGCCAGCGGCATATTCAGAAAAAACGCTGCGCCAGGCAGAATGGTTGGCATGGTATCGGAATCCAGAAGCACCTGAATTTCTTCGTCGCCGGTGTATTCCAAATGGTCAACCGAGCGTGCGCCATATTTTACCCCTACCTGAATCCCGCCGGAGTAGTCAAGCTCGTTGGCATGAATCTTCGGCTGCAGCCCGTATTTCATTCCGGCGTTCAGTATTCGGTCGGTATCTTCAACTGTAAAAAAGCCCCGATCACAAAATACGTCGATGTAGTCGGCCAACTCTTCAGCAGCCACCACAGGTATCATTTCATTAATAATCATATCCACATACTCTTCCTGTCGCCCCCGGTAAGCAAGCGGAACGGCATGGGCGCCCAGAAAAGTAGCTACAATGGTGAGTGGCGAAAGCTCTTTGAGGCGCCGGATGACGCGCAGCATCTTTAGCTCGCTTTCGGTGGTGAGGCCATAGCCGCTCTTGATTTCTACAGCGCCGGTACCGTAGCGAGCTATCTCCTGCAAACGATCGAGCGCATCTTCTGTAAGCGCATCTTCCGACATCTCCTGCATTTTGCGGGCGCTGTTGAGAATGCCCCCGCCCCGCTTAGCTATCTCCTCGTAAGAAAGCCCTTTAATCTTATCGATGTATTCTATTTCGCGGCTGGCCGGATACACCAGATGTGTGTGCGAATCGCAAAATGCAGGAAATACCATGCCGCCGGCAGCGTCTATTGTTTGATAATTATTTTGATTTTGCAATTTCGGTGAATGTGCCAAATCGGCCATCTTACCAAATGCATCAATTTTATCATCTGAAACGTAAACGAAGGCATCATCAATCGTTTCCAGCTCCGACATTTCTTTACCAGAGGCCTTTAGAAGCTTGGACGTATCAGCCTGCACGAGCGTTTTTATGTTTTTTATCAGGATATTCATAGCATTATTATTGAGGAGTTTTAAATTGTTTTAATAATTTTGCGCCTTCGGGCGTTTAATTTATTGTAGATTTTTAAAATTGAAATCATTTTAATATTCAAAAAATAATAGGAAAAACATGAAAACTTTTACTGCGAAAATGCTAAAGTCGCTGTTATTCACCTTACTGGCAATGCTGCTGGTAAGTGTACAAACGGAGGCACAAAATTACGAAAAGTATTACATTGACGGCTGTTTGTATGTCAAATTTGTCGATTCGTATGCACACAATTTACAGGTTGATGCTAATAAAACCGTAAACCTCACCGATGCAGCTTACTTTGCCAATTTCATCGAAGCCTTCGATGTGCAGTCCATCACGCGTCCTTTCGATTATCGCAACGATCACAAGCTGCTGCAAACTTTCGAAATGAAGCTGCGCGACCACAGCAAACTTGAAGAAGCAATAGCAGCTTTGGAACAACAACCGGAAATAGAATATGCCGAGAAAGTTCCGATGCAATACACCGATTTTAAACCCAACGATACACTTTACAATCTGGTGAGCGGACTCAACAACTGGAACTGGCATCTTGATAAAATTCAAGCCGAACAGGCATGGGACATTTCCCAGGGCAATGCTGAAATAAAAGTAGCCATCGTCGATAACGCCATCTGGTCAGAGCATCCCGACCTGGCTGACAAAATCGTGTTGCAACGCGACGTGATGAACAACACCAATAGCTCCAATCCTCCTGCCGGCGGCGATCCAAACGAATGGTCGCACGGAACGCACTGCTCAGGATTGGCTACCGCCATTACCAACAATACCATAGGTGTGGCAGGCATTGGCTACAATACAAGCATCATCGCCGTTAAAGCTGCCTACGACAACAACTCCAATGGCATCTACGGCCAGTACGGCATGTCGTGGGCAATGAACAATGGCGCCAACGTTATCAGTATGTCATATGGCGGACCGGGATTCAACAGCACCGTACAAAACCTCATCAACGCCGGCCACAACAACGGGATCGTTTTTGTAGCTGCTGCCGGCAACGACAACAACAACCTCTTGCATTATCCTTCGGCCTACAACCACGTAATCTCAGTGGCTGCCACCGACGAAAATGACAAAAAAGCCGACTTCTCCAATTTCAGCGAATCCATTGACGTGGCAGCACCGGGCGGTTCGGGCACCAACGGCCCTGCCGGACTACTTAGCACTACCTGGGCATATACCACCCACGGTTACTACGACTCCTATTCGGGCACTTCAATGGCATGCCCCATGGTTTCCGGAATCTGTAGCCTCATCCTTTCCATCAATCCAGACCTTACTCCCGATCAGGTAGAAGAAATTCTGGAAAGCACCGCCGACAACATCGACGACCTTAACCCTGACTACATCGGCATGATTGGCTCAGGCCGCGTAAATGCTTACCAGGCTTTATTGGCAGTACCATTTACTCCTGAACCTGATTTTACAGCAGATGTTCCCTTAATCACTCCAGGATCAACAGTGAATTTTACTGATCTCACCTTGGGCATCCCTTCCACCTGGAGCTGGACATTTGAAGGCGGCGTTCCGGCTACCTCTACCAGCCCCAACCCTACCGTTAATTATCCCAATGCAGGAACCTTTGATGTAACACTGGAAGTATCCAACGATTTTGGAACGACTACTATCACAAAAGAAGATTTTATAGAAGTTACCACCACTCCCGCACCCTATGTGATGTTTGCGGTAAGCGATACCAGCGCCTGCATCATGGAAGCCGTAATGTTTGAAGATATGACGCTATACCAGCCCACTTCGTGGCTGTGGAACATCGAGCCGGGTGAATATGAGTTTCTTCAAAATACTTCGGCTACATCGCAAAACCCGATCGTCGAGTTTCTGGAGCCTGGCGAATACAGCATCAGCCTTACCGCCACCAACGCCAATGGCAGCAGCACAACCTCTTACATCGATTTTCTGAAAATTACAGGCATGGTGCTCCATTACGAAAGTGGATTTGAAGATGGGGTAGCTACCGACCTCGAACTTATTGCCGGCACCAAAGCCCGCATAAGTGTGGATAGCCGTGCTGCCAACACCGGGGCTTTTGGCCTGCATTTTACCGGCCACACTGCATTGCAGGGCTGGCAGGGAGGCCCTTCCAATACAACTCCCGAACAAGCTTGGGAAGTAAATACCGATTTCCATTCGACAGCTTATGCCTGCAACGTCAATGCTACCGGATATGCAGGAGTTTACCTTACTCTCGATCTGAAACAAACATTTAGCTTGGGAAATACTTTGTCGTGGTTTAGAGTATTGGTAAATGATACCGTACAGGTTCCTAACGTGGTAGGTGTTTTTAACTTTAATCCCATAACCAACGAAGATCCTTTCGTAGAACAAAAATTTAATCTTCAGCCCTGGGCCGGCTCCTATTTTACGCTGTCGCTCAATGCCAGTTGCCGTCTGATTGACAAATTCTTTAACGAAGGTGATAATGTTTTTGTGGATAATCTGAGCATCATGGGAAGCCTCGTTGGCGTGGATGAGCCTATGGCAGTTCCTTTCGATATCACTGCTGTGTATCCCAATCCGGCCAAAGACAATGTAACCATTAGTTATTACACCAATACCCAAACTCAGGTGCGCGTTCGGCTATCATCTATCAACGGGCAATTGGTTCACACTTCCCAATACAATGCGCACAGCGGCAACAACACGCTCACACTGGATGTGTCGCAGCTTCCGCAAGGCGTGTATGTGATGACCGTAGAAAGCTCAAATGGCTTAACCACCAAGAAGATCATTGTGGAATAGCCCATTTTTTTAATAAATATAAAAAGGCGATCCTGAGCATGGATCGCCTTTTTGTTTGGATGCAGGAGCCTTTCTGGAGTTCTGTGATATTTGATTAGTTTTGCACGCTAACATTTTAATAAAAAGTATATTTAATACGATGAAGAACAAACTTTTATTAACTACGCTGCTGCTGCTTTTCATGCAGCTTACTTTTGCCGGTAACCCGGTATCGCTTCAAAATGCTGAACTTGTAGCGCACAATATTTATTTCGAACGAAGCTTTCAGCAACAACCCATCGACTATGCAAGCATTGCCATTGCTAATATCCGTACTATCAATGACGAAAATGGCGATGCCGCACTCTACATTTTTAATATAAAAAATGGCGGTTTTGTCATCGTTTCTGCCGACGACGCTTTGCCTCCGGTTATCGGGTATGGTTTGTCAGGAACCTGTTCGGATGCCGGCATCAATGCCAACTTCGATAGTTTTATGGAAACTTACGTAGATGAGATCGAATACATCCGCAGCAACAATATTCAGGCGGAAGCATCAGTAAGTGAAGCCTGGCAGAAATACGCTACCGGGGCGCCGCCTACCCTGAGCGCCAAAAGCAACGAGCGGGGCGTATCGCCGCTGCTCATTAACCTTTGGAACCAGGATAATCCGTACAATATGTATTGCCCGACGGATCCGATGGGTCCCGGTGGTCATGTGTATGCCGGATGTGTGGCTACGGCCATGTCGATGGTGATGCACTACTGGCGCTACCCGCTTCAGGGCAATGGCAGCCATGGCTATAGCTGGGAAAATTACGGATACATATTTGCCAACTTTGGCGAAACCGAATACATATTTAACAACATGCAGGAATCGATGGACAATGAGATGACGGACATCGCGCTGCTTCAGTTTCACTGTGGGGTGGCTGTGGAGATGATGTATGGTAACGACGGTTCGGGCGCTTATAGCTGGGACGTGCCGGGTGCCATCAAACAGTATTTTGGCTATGCCAGTGTTGCTTCTTTCAAACAAAAAGACGATTACTCCAACACGGCGTGGGCCGACTTGCTAAAAGGACAAATCGATGCCGGACAGCCGATGTATTATTCGGGCTTCAGCAACAGCGGAGGGCACGCTTTTGTATGCGATGGGTATGATGATGCTAACCTTTTTCATTTCAACTTTGGCTGGAGTGGAAGCTCCAATGGTTTTTATACTTTGTATGATGTCGGCGGATTTAGTGGCGGTCAGGGCGCTGTGATCAATTTTGTGCCGGGCGGCGATTATCCGTACAACTATTCCGGACAGCAATTAGTAACCGGTAGCTCCGGTTCGATAGAAGATGGCAGCGGCCCGGTAGCCGACTACAGTGCCGATAACGAAATCAGTTGGCTTATCTCGCCGCAGTCGCCCGAAGATTCGGTGTCGTCGATAACTTTGGAATTTAAACGTTTTGATCTTTCGCAGGATGATGAATTGACAATTTATGACGGCGCCACCGCCAGCTCATCCCTACTGGGAGCCTATACAGGCAGCGATCTTCCTCCGGTTTTGAATACATCGGGCAACGAATTATTGCTGGTTTTCAAAAGCAATGGCGATGCTACTGCCGATGGTTTCCTGGCCGAATATACCTCGCATGCTCCGGTCTGGTGCACGGGCCTTACGGTGCTCACCGAATCGATGGCCGATATCAGCGACGGCAGCATGGGCTTCAATTACGACCACAACAAAATGTGCAAGTGGATGATTATGCCCACAGAGCTGGTTGCCACCACCCTACATTTTTCGTCATTCGATACCGAAGCCAGCCACGACAAGCTTTTGATTTATGACCAATCCAACATGCAACTCCTGGCTGAATATTCTGGCAGTTTCACACCTGACAATCTTCCGGCGCCCGTCACCTCACCCAGCGGCAAATTTTATCTCATTTTTATCACCAACAAATCCATTTCCGGCCAGGGCTGGGATGCCTGGTATGCCCCCGAAACGGTTGGTATTGATCCGGTTGTTGAAGCAACCAATCAGATGAGTCTTTTCCCCAATCCTACTGCCAATCAGGTTACCCTTGCCTTACCATCCACAACTTCACACCGTGCGGTAATTACCGTTTACAGCCTGGATGGGAAAAAAGTTTTTGCAGGCGAAACTGACGGAAAGCTCAGCTATACTTTTAGCGTAGCTGATTTTAAGCCAGGAATTTATGTAGTAATTGTACGAACCGGGGATACCTTTTACCGCAAAGAGCTGGCAGTTTATTAATAGCAAAGCTTCATTTGCAAGGTTTAGTTGAAGAATTTTATTGCGAAAAGAGAGAAAAGATTTTTTTATTTAAAAATAAAAATTACTTTTGCAGCCGTTTTGAAACAAAAACGAAAGTTCTTCAACATTAATGGCCCGTTCGTCTAGCGGTTAGGACGCCAGGTTTTCATCCTGGTAGCAGGGGTTCGATTCCCCTACGGGCTACCACCCAAAA